>JASLRF010000271.1 GCA_030744095.1 Pirellulaceae bacterium
CGATGCGGGACGAGCTGCTCGCTGCCCAGCAGGCCTGGGAACAGTCACCGTCGCTGGGACCCGATGACGACGCGTGGTCGATTTCCGATGGGTTGATCGCTCACTACGCCTTCGATCGTGCCACCACGAAACCAGCAGAAAAACCTGGCGAAGCGTCTGGAGTTGCTGACGCCTATCGAGTGATCGGCGGCAAACCTACTGTCGTTCCGGGCCGCATCAAAGGGGGCGAGCGATTCGACGGCAAACAAGTTGTGGATGTGGGTGACGTCGCGGATTTTGGATATTTTGACAAGTTCTCCGGTGCTGCTTGGATAAGAGCCACTGAAAATCAGCGCGGGACGGTCTGGTCCCGTATGACTGATACGGAACAGGCAGACGGCTACTACGTGCAATTGCACGACGGACATGTTCAGGTCAACCTGATCAAACGCTGGCTGGATGATTGCATTCGTGTGGAAACCGAGGCAATCGTGGCTCGCGATGCCTGGACACACATTGCGGTGACGTACGATGGTTCACGCATGGCTGCCGGCATCAGGGTCTACTTGAACGGCCAACGTGTGCCGTTGAAGGTGAATTACGATTTCATCAACCAGTCGTTTGCTTCGACTGAGCCGTTTCGGATTGGTGGAGGTGGCGGTCCCGCTGGGCGGTTCGTCGGCGTGATCGATGACGTGCGCGTCTACGATCGATGTTTGACAGCGGAACAGGTCATCACGATTTCGCTCGCCGATTCGATCGGTCAGATTCTCAAGGTCCCGGCATCACAACGATCCGATGCGCAGGCGACCAAACTTTCCGCGTTCTACTTGGCTCGATTTGCACCGTCGACGATCCGGCGGGCACACCGGGAACACGCCACTGCCCGTCAACGCCAAGAGACGTTTGTGGAGAGTCTGCCGACCGTGATGGTCATGGCAGAGATGCCCAACCCTCGGCCGACGCACGTCTTGTTGCGTGGCGAATACGACAAACCTGGGGTCAAGGTCACGCCTGGTGTGCCTGGTGTGCTGCCGTCACTTTCGGCCGATGTTGCCAGCGATCGCCACGGTCTGGCGCGCTGGATTGTCGACCCCGCTAACCCGCTCACTGCGCGCGTGGCCGTCAATCGGTATTGGCAAATGTACTTCGGTACAGGGCTCGTGAAGACCGTTGAGGATCTCGGGACGCAGGGCGAGCGCCCGAGTCATCCCCAACTGTTGGATTGGCTAGCGACCGAGTTCATCCGATCGGGATGGGACGTTAAAGCAATGCAGCGACGCATCGTGACAAGTGCTACCTATCGGCAGTCGTCCCGCGTGACTCCGGACCTGATCGCGCGCGACCCGGACAATCGGTTGCTCGCCCGCGGGGCACGCTTCCGGTTGCCGGCCGAGGTTGTCCGGGATCAAGCTTTGGCGGCCAGCGGACTGTTGGTCGAGGCGATCGGTGGACCGTCGGTCAAGCCGTATCAGCCCGGTGATCTGTGGAAAGACATTGCTTCGGACAGCAATTACGAGCAGAGCCACGGTGCGAATTTGTATCGACGCAGCATGTACACTTATTGGAAACGCACGGTGGTTCCTCCGGCGATGGCGGTTTTTGATGGGGCTGGGCGCGAAATGTGTCGGGTCCGTGGTGAGCGCACCAACACACCGCTCCAAGCGCTCACGCTGTTGAACGACGTGACCTTTGTGGAAGCTTCACGTGTTCTCGCGCAGCAGGTGATGAAAGAAGCCGCGTTACCGGTTGAACGTCTGAAACGAATGTACCGGCGGATCTTGGCTGACGCACCGAGCGAGAGACAGCTCGCAATTCTGGTGCGAGGTTACAGACGGCAACTCGAGGAGTTTCGCGCTCACCCCGAGGCAGTTGCACAATGGCTTTCCGCGGGCGAGTATTCTCAGGACGAGGACGTTGATCCAGTGGAACTTGCTGCGTATGCCACGATGGCCAGTTTACTGTTAAATCTTGACGCCACAGTGATGCACCAATGAGAAAAGGCGAGCCGTGTTGCCACGGTTCGCCTGGTCTTCTCAGATTATAGCCAGTTGCGGTCGCTCGGTCACTTTTTCGAGACACCTAGCTCGTCCAATTTCTTGGCGATATCGGCACCGTGTGAGCCAGTTTTCACCTGCTTATCGATGTAGGCAATCTTGCCGTACTTGTCGATAAAGAACGTCCAACGCTGCGGGAATTTTCGACTGTCGCTGACAACGCCATACACTTTCGCCACTTTGCTGTCTGGGTCACTTAAGATGGGATAATCTAACTTGAGCTCTGAGGCGTACTTCTTGTGGGTTTCAACCTTGTCGCAACTCGCGGTGAAATAAGCAACGTCGTACTTATCAAGCCCCGATCCCGTCGACGCAGAGATGTCGAGTTTCCGGCCACTGGGTGACGTGACGGTAAATGGTGTTTCAATGGCGCTGGCACGCAGCGCGCTACATTGCTTCGTTCAGCCACCGGTAAATGCTTTGGGGAACCAAGCCACGACCACTGGTTGTTTGCCTTTGAAATCGGCCAGTGAATAGGTCTTGCCGTCACTGCCTGTCAGTTTGAAATCGGGGGCTGTGTCGCCAATTTGTAACTCTGCCTGGGCCAAGCCCATCAGAGAAAAAAACGCAATCAGCGCCAAGCCCAAAGCTCGGCGTGGCATTGAAGTCATCGTTTTGCAATCTCCTGATTCAGTGTGATAAGATCGTACGCAGAAGAGGGCGTCCAAGTTACCACACCCAGTGCGCGTCGTCTAATGACCTGCAATCAAAAGCCTGCAGAGGGAGGGACTGAGGTGAAGTAAGCCCTAGCCGCCGAGGCAAGCCCCAGACACCCATGCCGCCCCCTGCACGAATTCGTTACGATACGCGGTTTCTGACAGCCCAATAAGTCGCTTGTCTGCTGATTCTGATGCGAATTGTGATCGTAACACCCGCCGGCACCGGTTCTCGGAAAGGCAACCGCATCACCGCCAATCGCTGGCGAACGCTGCTACGCGAAAATGGGCATCGCGTGACGGTCGCCGATGCGTACGTCGGGCAGTCGTGTGACGTGGTAATCGCTTTACACGCGAAGAAGAGCGCCGAATCGATTCACCGATTTGCGACAAAGTACCCGGATCGTCCCTTGGTGGTTGCGTTGACTGGTACGGACTTGTACAGGGACATCGCGACCAGTCGCGCAGCACAGCGTTCGCTTGACATGGCCGATCGGCTGGTCCTGTTGCAGCCCGATGGCAAGCGAATCTTGAATAAGCGACATCAGCCCAAGGTCCGCGTGATCTACCAGTCGGTACCCAAAGTCCAGCCGTTGGCCCAACCGCTGAAGACGGTCTTTGAAGTTACGGTGATTGGCCATTTGCGCGCCGTCAAGGATCCGTTTCGAACCGCGCTGGCAGCACGGCGACTGCCCGCTGATTCGAAGGTCAGAATTGTCCACTGTGGGCAGGCGTTGAGCGAATCGATGCGCCGCCAGGCCGAACGGGAAATGTCACGTAACCATCGCTATAGCTGGTTGGGGGACCTGCCACGCTGGCAATCGTTACGTCGTTTGTCGCGCAGCCGACTAATGGTCTTGAGTTCCAGGTTGGAAGGGGGGGCCAACGTCGTCTCCGAAGCACTGGCCTGTCAGGTGCCGATTCTGTCGTCACGAATCTCAGGGTCGATCGGGTTGCTAGGAGCAGACTATCCGGGGTATTTCGAAACGGGTGACACACGGGCGCTGACGGAGTTGTTGCGACGAGCGGAATGCGATGCGGAGTTCTATCGTGGGCTGGCGGATGCGTGCCGAGATCGCCAGTGGCTGATCGAGCCTCGGCTTGAGCGCGATACGTGGGAAGCGTTGTTGGTGGAGTTCTCGTAATGTTCAGCCAAACGTGATCGGGCCGGCAGAATTCTTTGAAGGGACCTGCTTGACTTGACGAAGCGCCGTAGTGCTAATTACCGGCTTCGGCCAGCAACTCCTTGACCAACGGCTCGATCTGCTCCTCGTACGTGAAACCTTCCGGTCCGTATTCCGTCGCGTCATTGTCGAACCGTTTGCGTAGTTGCCCCGTCTGATCGTAGACCAGGACCGCAGGGACCGATGCCAATTTGAGTTTCTCGTAAAGCGCATCGTTGGAGTCCGACGAGATCACCGTGAGAAAAGTGGCCTTCAGGTTGACCAGAATCTTGTTCACGTCTTCGTGAAGACTTTCTGGTGAACCGGCACCATCGAAATCGATGTTCATGGTCATCGCGACGATTGTCTCTGGATTCTGCTGGTGCAACCGCACCAGTGCGGGAAGTTCCGCCAGGCAAGATGATCACCAACTCGCCCACAAGTCCAGAATCACCACCTTGCCGGGATTCTGGGCGACCAACTGTTGCGTTTCTTCCCAATTGGCGATCTTGGTCGTTGGTTGATCTGTCGACGTCTCGGCGGAAACGATTGGAGCAGGCGTGTAATTTGGATCCGACGTGTCACTTCCGACGGGTCCGATTTTACTACGACCGCAAGCGGAAGCCAGCAAGAGAACGCTGAGCACGCCAAGGGTTCTCAATTTCATAGCCCAATTTCTCCTTCAACGACGATGGAAGCTCGACCTGCCGTCCGGCTTACAAGCTTACCGTGCCACCTGCTGTAGTCCCAGACGTTTTGCCTGTGGAATCGGGTCTTCATACGGCAAAGCCTTCAAGAACTCCACCAAGTCATCGACTTGCGCGTCCGTGAGATGACTGGTAACTCCATGTTTGTCGTTGGGGTTTTGTTTTCGGAGAACTTCTGCCAGGGTGGCGGCCCGGCCGTGGTGCAGATAGGGTGCCGTGCGATAGACGCCCAAAAGCGTTGGCGTGTCGAAGGTAGGTCCCATCTTCTCGGAAGGATCGTCGTTGCCCGTACCGACGTCGTGGCGCACGATCTCCTCCGCCGTTCGAGGTGCCGAGTCCGAATAGAATGGTCCACCATGGCAGGTCGTGCAAGCTGTCTTGGCCGACATGAAGATCTTCTGCCCGCGCGTGGCCGAATCGCTCAGGCCGCCCTTGGCGAATGGGCTGAGCGGCACTGGATGGGAGTTGCTGTAGGCAGCCACAGCATCCAACGAGGCGGACAGTCCTTTGTTGGGCTTTTCCAGCGATGGATGCAGAGTTCCACTTGCGAGCCCGCGGCCTTGCATCAGCGGTCCGCGAATCGTGTGCTCGAAATCCTGCACCTCGTCGCGATCGGCCGACCAGTGGATCGGGTGCGTCCAGGCCATTCCGGCCAACGACTGGGTGTTTCGCAGGCCTTCCGGATTGTGCCAGGTCCGTCCGTCCGGTTCACCGTCTGGGTGGCAGCTGGAACAAGAGATCCAACGGCGGCCCACCATCGGTTGGAGTGCGGCGTAGAAGAGTTGCTTACCTTCCAGGATCTCATCACCCAGCGGGTTTTCTGAGATTGTCACCGTAGCGACTTGTTGAAACGTCTTGGTGTCATAAGCCACCACTGCGAAATCCAATGCGTTGTAAACGTAGACGGTCCGACCATCGGGCGCAACACGCACCGCGCGCGGATTGGCACCAAGTCGCACATGTTTCGAATAACCCAGTTCACGATAGTCGTCATCGATAACGTCGCAGGCGAACATGTCGTTGGTACCACCGAAGACGATAAACGCTTGCTTGCCATTGGGAGAGACAGCGGTCTCCCAGGGGTTCGCCGTCACGAGGTTGCCGAGAAAGGCGTCCATTGGAATTCGCTTGCGGCGGCGCTGTTCACCTGCTGCCGTGTCTACGACAGAGACATACGAAAAAATCGACCCTTGGCCATGAACGGAGGTCACGCGCGACCGGATGTGGGGAAGATACGCCTTGGGTCGCGTCGGATGCACAGTAATGTGACGCAGAAGATTGTCCGTGCTGGCACCTTTCCATTGGTCGACTACCTGACCGGTCGCCAGATCGATCGCCTTGACCACCGTTGAATAATACTCGGTGACGTAGAGCCGGTCATCGGTCGGTGATATGGCGATACCGCGGACAAATTCACCCGCATCGATCTGTCGCAGAACCTTGAATGTCCTGCTGTCGATTTCCACGACGCGACCGGGGAAGTCCAACGTTACAAACACACGATCGCCTGCCGCGTTGCTGACAGCACCATACGGTTCGTCAAACACATCTGCGGCACCGATTTGCTTCGCCGTGTCCGCGTCGCAAAAGACAACTTGATCAGTCCCGTACACGGCGATCGCCAGGTGATGGCTCGCCCCCAAGAAGGTGACGCCTTCGGGCTTTTTGCCAATCGAGAATTCTGACTGCTTTTGATGCGACTGCAGATCCACGATCGTGACGGTCCCGCTATCGCGGTTGGTACACGCCAACAGTTGCCCGTCGCGAGAGATATCCATCAAACTGTTTGATTGACCTGCCCAAAGGGGCAGGGTGGTTGCGCCAGTCAACAGGAGTATCGTCGCAACGCCGAGCATCCAGGGTGAGGTTCGCATGTTTGCATCCTTAAGAAAAAAGGGCCCGACTCAACGGTTGAGCGGGCCCTTTTTGTCAGACAATAACAGCCGAGTGTCAGTTCAGAATCTTTGAGGAATCTGCGACCACTTTGGCAATCTGCTTCTTGTTCAGCTCACCCTTGGCGAAAGCGTGGTTTGCTTTCGACTTCAGGCCAACCCACATATTCACCGTGACTTCCGCATCTTTGGCGATGCGGTAGTTCGGCGGACCCGCAATGCCGTCAAAGATTGTCAACGGCACTTCCTTGATTCCGTGCTTCTTTGCGAAAGCCACTAACTGGTCCTCCGCGGCATCGGGATCGTCTGTCAACAAAACGACAAACCCCTTCATGTCCTGATCGGAATTCTTGGCGACCTGTGCATCGATCTGCTTGACCAAACTGGCCACGTCGTCCGTTAGCGAACGTGTGAACACGTTCACGACAGGACGTCTTCCAAATCGTCAGCGATAGCAGAGTGACCTTCCTGCGTTCGGGCCTGTGCAATCCTTAACATTGAAAGCGCCAGCAGACTGGCCAACTTGCAATCCGGATTCCAGGTCGCCCGCCGCTGTGATGGCGCTGAAAGACAGCGCTACCAACGCGAGTGAGGGGACCAACAGATTTCTCATCGAAGTTCCTCCGTTAAAAAAGGTTCTGGGGCACAATACCCGAGACGTTCCACAATGCCAAGTCTACGTGAACCAGGTCCGCCGAGCAACATTCTGTGACGGTTTCTTGCACAGTGGCTGTTTCTCCAGCGGCCGCACCAAGTCAGTGAACAACGCCACGAGGCAAAAGTTGCGATTCCGGTGAGAAAAATACCAGAATGTTGGTGCTTCGTTTGTACGAGAGCTCACACAACCAGATCCGTGTGGACAGATACATGAAGGCAGATACGTGACGACAGATACGTGGGGATCCAAGTTTGGACGTGTCGGTGTATTTCCCGTGTTTGGCCGTTATAGTGTTTGATTCGCGGTTTGCGGGCCATCTCGCAAGGTGGCCTGCCCCATTTCTCGTACAATTCTGATCATTCACGATCTCTGGCCAAGAGAGCTGAGCCATGTCCCGAATTGTTACCATTCCGCTATTTGAGATCCTCAAGTCGCTTAAAACGGAGCTGAAAAAGAATTGAACTTGTCATCAACAGCTGGGCTCGGTTCCGAGCCGCTTGGATCTCTGGGAATACCCGGCGGCTGGACCGAGGGAACGCAAGTCATCGGTGACCACTATTTCGAGCTGTTGCTGCCGGCCGATCCGGACGAGTTCCTAAATCAACTCGACAAATCGGCGGATGCGCATATCACGGATCCGTATTGGTCCGCGATCTGGTCCGCCGCACCGGTGTTGGCGGAATGCGTGGCCCGACATCGTTGGCCATCAGGTACATCCGCGCTGGAGCTGGGATGTGGTGTGGGATTGGTGGGGCTGGCGGCGCTAGCGGCAGGGGTCTCGGTCACCTTTAGCGACTACATCTCGCTGGCCGTTTCACTCGCCCTGGAAAATGCCCGTCGGAACGGTTTTCCCGCCGCGGAGGGCCTTCAATTAGATTGGCGTGATCCGCCCACATTGAAGACGTTTCCGCTGGTACTCGCTTCCGACGTTCTTTACGAAAAACGACTGCACGGGGATTTGCTCGCGACGCTCGACCGCGTGCTGGCAGTGGATGGTGAATGTTGGATCGGCGACCCAGTACGTTCGGCGGCAAGCAGTTTTGCAAAACTTGCTCGCAAGCGTGGCTACGATGTCACGATCGATGGCGACACCGCCGGCCGACAGCCTTCGGACAACCGGTCGAACTTTCAATTGTTGATCTTACGCCGTTGCCCAGCTTGATTTCAGAAGTCGAAGTGATCATGCTGCGACCGCGCACTGCCGCTGCGGTCCTTCGTGCTTTGCCTCCTTCAGCTCAGCGGCCATATTCTTCGTCGTAGTCTTCCAGTGATGCCGACACAACTTTCAACGCGTGCTCAGCGCCATAGATTCGTTCGATCGAAATCACTGAGTGTTGGCCAGGCGTCATCTTATACGTGCTGAAATAATGTTGCATCCGTTCGATAATTGCCTCCGGCAATTCCGAGACGTCTTTTGCGTCGGCCCAAATGTTGTCGTTAGCCAAGACGGCAATGATCTTGTCGTCCGCCTCGTCGCGATCGACAGCCTGCAATCCGCCGACGATTCTCGCGTTGACGATAATCTCTGCTCGCGAAATTGGACGTTCCGTCAGGACGCAGATGTCGAGCGGATCGCCGTCACCTTTGGCCGCTTTCGGCGAGAGGTCGCTGACGCGACGACCACAATAGGTTTGAGCGATAAAAAGGTGCATCAAATGCCATTGCGTTGGGAATCGTCCCAGGTCAGTGAATGAGGTTAAAAAGCGATATGATTCTACAACCGAGTAGGACGGGCGGCGTAAAGACCAGCTTGGACCGGTTGCCGTTGGCACTCGATTCGGCCTTTCAGTAT
>JASLRF010000272.1 GCA_030744095.1 Pirellulaceae bacterium
AAAAAAAGCGGTGCATCTTCTCGTAAACCAAAGGTTTAACAAGCCACTGCGTCCGCGCAAGCCCTGGGAGGGGGCTTGCGGGCCGCTTGGCGCAATTACAATAACAAAACCACATCGGGCGCTAGCCTTTTCAACCGCCCAAGCGCTAGCGTTTTCAAACGCCGTTCACATGGTGGCCGACATCGCCGGACGGGTCTTGCAGATGCCGTCGACGCGACTGAACGTAGAACGGACGCTGTTGGAGCAAGGCATGGATTCGTTGATGATAGTCGAGTTGCGTACGATCGTCGAACGCGAATTGGCCATTGAATTACCAATGCGACTACTCACTAGCTCGCCGACAGTGGCCGCTATTGCGGCGCATCTCCACGGTGAATTGTCACTTGACGAGATTGGTCGTCGTGACAGCAAACCGCGTTCGCTGCTTGGAGAGAGTCACGGGGCAGATGGTCAACAGAGGCAGTCCCAGCCAACACCGTACACCGATGTCGAACCCGCTGGCCACATCGGCTCGCGAGTCCTGGTTCGCTTACAGCCAGAAGGAAACGAAACACCATTGTTCTTCGTGCCGGCGGGATACGGCGACTTGCTTGCCTTTCAAGACATTGCCAAGATGTTAGGCTTTGACTATCCCGTCTACGGGTTGCAGCCGCCCGGTGCTAAAAACGTCAAGGCCATCCAGCACATGTCCATCTACCGGTTGATTTCCAGATATATTGCAGAGATCAAGAAAGTGCAGCCGCATGGTCCGTACCGGCTAACAGGCTATTCGGCAGGTGCGGTCATCGCCGTCGAATTGGCCCGCGAGCTGGTTCGTAAAGGCGATCAGATCGAAGTGCTTGTCATGCTGGATCCCCCGGTGCGCGTGCCACGCTGGTTGGACGGATTCTACAGGCTGGCCTACCGTTTCTGCGAAGGCACGCATCTCTTGGCGCTCGTCCGCCGATTTCGTTGGCGGCCGTTGAGGCATTTTTTTCATGCCATACTTGATGAGGGTCTGCGGACACATACGGCAGTCACCGCCGGACATGTGACAGCCATGTTTCCCGGACGGATCGCCTATTTTCGCGCGAGAAATTCCTGGGTGCCGATGCTAAGCTATTGGCGGACGAGGCGCTATTGGACGCGCGTTGCGGAAGAGGGTGCAGAAGTGCATTGGATACCGGGATCGCACTACGGAATGTTGCGGGGGACCAACGCCGAAGCCCTAGCCGAAGAGCTGCGAGATTGTCTACAACGGAGTTGATGTCATCCCATGACGCCGCGAATCTTGATCCTCTACTACTCGTTTACGAAGCAGACACTACGGGTCGCAGAGTCGATGGCGGAACGATTCCGCGAACATGGCTGTGACGTTGTGTTGTCGCCGATTCAGTTTGTCGATAGTCGGTACGAAATGAACTTTCCGTGGCGACCATTCTGGCCCAAGCTGCTACGCATGATTTGGCCAGAATTACGAGGCAAGACGGGAGCGATTCAGGTCGATGCCGAGAGTCTGCAAGGTGACTTCGACTTGATTTGCCTTGGCTCACCGACGTGGTGGTTGCACCCTGCCCTACCCGTCGTATCGTTCCTAAAGTCGGAACATGCGCGGCAAGTTCTCGCAGGCCGGCGATTCGCCGTGTTTGCCGTTTGCCGTGCGTTTTGGTGGTGGAACTCCCGCAAGGTTACGAAACTGGCAGAACGCGTAGGCGGAAAACATGTTGACCGCGCAGCGTTTGTTTTTGACGGAAATCAAATTCAATCGATGCTTTCCTTCATCAACTATGTAAGCTACGGCAAAGACCGTGAACGGTTCTGGGGGTGCCGGATCTACGCTTTTGGCGTGACGTCTAAAGGGCTCGAAAAGGCCCGGTCGTTCGCCACGGAATTGTTCAACCAACTCAAACCAGTTCACTCCAAATCTGAAGATCAACCCATGACCACTCAGCAATTTATTGGAACCTGGCGACTGGTTTCGTCAGAGATGGTTTCCGAAGGACACACAGTTTATCCGTTGGGCGAGAATTGTCAGGGCATTCTAGTGTTTGACGCCGCCGGCAAACTTGCAGCGCAGCTCATGAACCCAGATCGACGCCAGTTCGCCAGCAACGACATCCTGCAAGGGACACCGGAAGAAATTCAGGCCGCCTATCAAGGGTATGTGGCTTTCTATGGTGACTACACAGTGGATCCCACGGCGGGAATCATGCAATACAAAGTCACGGGCAGCTTGTATCCCAATTGGATCGGTCATTCTCAGAAACGATTCTACGAGATTAATGGGAACAAACTCACACTCAAAACGACTCCGGTTCTCGTGCATGGCAAAGAGATGGTGGGTGTCTTGGTATGGGAGAAGGTCGAAGCATAGTGCCTCGTGGCTTCGTGCGACGTGGTCGTCTCAAATCTTGTTGAAAGGCCAGTAGACGAAATGTCGTCCGAAGATCTAACACCTGGACCTGAGGAACTCGTCCAGCTTGTCGCGGCGAACGCGATGTTCAAGCATGTTGATCCGACGCACCTCGAAGGCCTGCACCAATTTCTGCGGTGGCGGACGCTGCCGGCGAATCAAGAGCTGTTTCACGAAGGTGATACTGTTGACGGCTTCTACTTCGTCGTCACAGGGCGTCTCAAGGTCACCAAGCTTCAGGTCGATCGGGACGGTAACCCTGACAACGATCTTCTCGTGCTGGCCGAAATGCAGCCGGGTGACACGATTGGCGAGATGCAGATTCTTACTGGCGGCACGCGCACCGCGACGGTTACGGCCAGCGAACCTTGTACTTTGATCCACATTTCCAAAACAGGTTTTGATCAGCTGTTGGCGAAAGATGCACAGGTGGTAACCGCCCTGACGGCAACGATCATGCCCCGTTTGTATCGTGACCAGTTGGTCTCTGTACTACCCAATCTGTTCGGCGAACTTGACGAAGCCATGTTGGGCGAGTTGCAAGACAAGATGACCTGGATCCACCTGGAGCGAGGGCAGCTTCTCTATCGGGAGGGCGAAGCGTCTGACAGTTTTTGTGTGATTATCAGCGGCCGGCTTCGCACGACGATCACAGATGCACACGGCCAAACGCAGATCATGGGCGAGATGGCGCAAGGAGAGAGCGTCGGAGAGATGGGGGTAGTCACAGGAGCTCCGCGTTCGGCCACGGTAGTCGCCTCGCGCGATAGCGAATTGATTGAGTTTTCGCGAGAGGAGTTCGAGGAACTTTCCGAACGCTATCCGCAACTTCTTCGACACGTTACACGGTTGTTGGTACGTCGCTTGCAATCCGCCTTTCGGCAAACCGCGCGGTCCAATCTTAGTACAAACATCCTGGTGGCGCCTGCCAGTCGCGGCGCGCCAGTCGACCGATTTGCCTGTGAACTGGAAGCCGTGCTTTCTGAGTCGGGCAGTTGTTTGCGGCTGACCAGCGCCAGCGTCGATGCTTGGTTGGGGCACGAGGGGATTTCGCAAGCAGACGTCGGCGAGCCGGATGATCTGCGTCTGCGGTCGTGGTTAAGCAGCCTTGAGCAGTCACACCGTTTTCTCATATTTCAAACAGATCCGGCAGCCACCGATTGGACGCGTCGGTGTATTCGCCAGGTTGACGAAATGCTGTACGTTGGAGAGGCGAATGGGACGGGCGAGCTGACGGAGGTCGAACACGAAGTTGAACACCAGAGATCGAAGACGTCCATGCGGGCCCGACATTCGTTAGTGTTATCGCACCCAGTTGAAACGCTGCGTCCGCAGAAGACCTTTCGTTGGTTGAAGCTGCGTCAGCTCGACCGACACTTTCACGTGCGAACCGAATGCAAGGAGGATTTTCAACGCATTGCCCGGTTCGTCGGGCACAATGAAGTGGGGCTTGTTCTGAGTGGAGGTGGGGCTCGAGGTTTTGCACACGTGGGCATCATTCGAGCGATACGAGCACTAGGTATCCCCATCGATCTGATTGCGGGCGTCAGCATGGGGTCCCTGGTGGCTGCCAGTTATGCCTACGATCCAGATCAATTCGTTGACGGCATCAAATTGCTTAAGGCACAGCTGAGAGGTGTCATGAACGACTTTACGCCGCCCTTGGTGTCCGTTTCACGCGGCGGGCGATTCGACAGGCGCGTCAAGCGATTGTATGGCGACGTCAACATTGAGGATTTATGGATGCCCTACTTTTGTGTTTCAAGCAATTTGACTCAAGCGGACATTAGTGTGCATCAATCTGGGCCGATCTGGCGCAGTGTTCGGGCCAGCGGTAGTTTGCCAGGATTGGTTACGCCCGTCATCCAAGATGGCGATCTCCTGTTCGATGGATGTTTGCTGGACAACTTGCCAATGGACGTCATGCGACAGTGGGTCGGAAATGGGGCGGTGATCGCCGTTGATGTCGTGCCGCCCGTCGATCTGGAAGTCAAAGTCGAAAACTTGGAGAGCCCTTCCGGCTGGTGGCTGTTAATGCGAAAGCTGAATCCGTTGTTGAAACCCATTCCCTTGCCCAATATCGTCAAGATCTTGCAGCGAGCCGGTGAATTAGGCAGCGTTTACGGTCGCCAGCGGCTAATCGACACAAACATCGCGGATCTCTATCTCCGTCCACCAGTCGAAGAATTCGAGATTCTGGATTTCAGCACCGTCGACGAGTCGGCGCAAATCGGCTACGAATTCGGCCTGCAAAAATTGCGAGACTGGAATGACTCTCGAATGGACGATAGGCAATCGACCGAAGTCGCCTGACGAACGCCGCACGAATTCGAGTTGTCAATCATCGTCGATCGATTCCGCCAACTGTTTCGATTACAATTCTCTCAGTCAAACGTTTTTCCCGACGAGGCTTTTGATCCCAGAAGAGAGAGTTAGATCGATATGAGACAAAGGTGTTGGATGGCGCTGTTGATGATCGTAGTGATGTCGTTTGGCAGCCTTGGATTGGGCCGTGATCGCCCCAATATCTTGGTTGCGATTTCAGACGATCAGTCGTTTCCCCATGCGTCCGCCTATGGATATGAAGCGATTAAAACGCCGGCGTTCGATCAGGTTGCGCGGCGGGGCGTGCTCTTTCGCAACGCGTTCACTCCCGCACCGGGTTGCAGCCCGATGCGGGCTTCGTTCTTGACCGGTCGGTATCTGTGGCAGAATGAGCACGCCGGTACGCACGCCAGTTCCTTCCCCAAAAAGTACGAAGTGTACCCCAGACGCCTGGAAGACGCCGGGTACTTCGTCGGTTATACGGGCAAAGGCTGGGGACCTGGCAACTGGAAAACCAGTGGTCGCGAACGTAATCCCGCCGGCCCGAATTTTTCCAAGAAAACGATGAAGGCACCACAGGGGATTCGCAAGACGGATTACGCCGCCAACTTCGTTGACTTCCTCGAGCAGCGTCCGGACGGTCAACCGTTCTGTTTCTGGTTTGGCGGTTCGGAACCCCATCGGTCGTTCAAGAAGGGAATCGGGCGTGAACATGGTTTAGATCCCAGCAAGGTGGTTGTGCCATCCTTCCTGCCGGATACGCCCGAAATTCGCGACGACATCTTGGATTACTGTTTCGAGATTCAGTGGTTCGATCAGCACCTCGCACGGATGCTCGAGGCACTGCGGCAGGCTGGTGAACTCGATGATACACTCGTCATCGTAACCAGCGACAACGGTATGGCTTTCCCGCGGGCCAAGGCCAACTGTTACGAATACGGGATCCACATGCCGCTGGCGATTTCCTGGCCAGCCAAGGTTCCACCAGAGCGGACAGTCGACGATCTTGTGAATCTGATCGATATTACCGCGACAATCTACGAGGCGACGGGAGTGGCGCCACCTGCTGACCATCCACTGGCGGGCCGTGGCATGATGAATGTGCTGCGGTCGACGAATGAAGGGACCGTCGATGGGTCACGTGATGCCGTATTTTCCGGTCGCGAACGTCACAGTTCTTCGCGATACAATTCGCTGAGCTATCCGCAACGTTGTATTCGCACAAAGCAGTATCTTTACATTCACAATTTCCGTCCCGAGCGATGGCCAGCGGGCACACCGCAAAAATATGGCGGCGCCAGTTATTCCGCAACCGGTGACGTTGCCGACGGGAAGCTAGGGCCGGAACACGGCGGCTATCATGATATTGATGCATGTCCCACACTGACCTATTTGATCGAGCGGCGAGACGAACCCGCGATCGCGCGATATTTCCATTTGGCCGTCGACCGACGGCCCGCTGAAGAGCTGTTCGATATTCTGGTGGATCCCGGGTGCCTGTCGAACCTGGCGGGCAGTTCGGACCACACCCAAATCAAGCAGCAACTGCATGGCCAACTGATGAAGCAGCTCCGGCAGACCAATGATGCTCGGGTCGTCGCCGATGACGGCGGAGAAGTGTGGGAGACCTACCCGCGCTACAGTAGACTCAGGTGGTTCCCGAAACCTGATTGGGCCGTACAGCATCCCCAGCGTGTTCCACCACAGGCATGGCTAGAAAAGAAACGCCCCCGTGATTAATCCGACGGGAACGCCTCTGTGCTTGGACCGCTTGCGGTTCAAACGGGATGGATTTTTCTCGCGAACCTGATACGCTTGTGACCACGTTGCCGTGGGTGATCCACTGGCGCATCGACCACCGTATGCGGGACGATTGGCTGATTCATGACGTTGGATTTATTGACGCTTAGCAGTGCGGCCCTGTTGACTGGGTTCGTGCACTGTATTTGCGGGCCCGACCATTATATTCCGTTTGTCGCCATGTCTCGAGTTGGCGTCTGGTCGCTACGAAAGACGTTACTGGTCACGGCCATCTGTGGTGTCGGTCACGTCTTGGGGTCGGCGGCACTGGGCTTTGTTGGAATTGCGGCAGGCGTCATTCTGTTCCAATTGGAATCCGTGGAACACTTACGAGGCGACGTGGCCGCCTGGCTACTGCTGGCTTTTGGAGCCATATACATGGTCTGGGGTCTGGCCCGTGCTCGACGAGGTCATCACCACGAGGCTGACTCCGATTCCACAATCGAAACGCCGATACCCGAGTCTTCCGCCACCGAAAGGGTGGGATCCTGTTCGTCAGACACAGTGATTTCCAAAGACGCCACTCGGCCCGCCGACGTACGTACTCACTCGCATCATGCGCGAAGCGGCGGAGCGAGCGAGTTTACACCATGGGTCCTGTTTTTGATCTTCTTGTTCGGTCCCTGCGAACCCCTGATTCCCCTTTTGATGTATCCGGCCGCGCAAGCGAATGTGTGGAGCATCGTCTGGGTGACCGCCGTATTTGGGATTACGACCTTGGTTACCATGGTCGCCATTGTTGCGCTGATCTACTGGGGTATGTTTGCCACCCGTTGGCAGGCAATGGAGATCTACGGGCACGCTGTGGGCGGTGCCGTGGTGATGGTGTGCGGTTGCATTATCCTGCTACAGGCGGGTTAGGGTCGTTCGAGGAATTACTGCCTGATAGTCGCCTTTCGCTCCGCGAAAGGAACGTGCTTTCGCGGAGCGAAAGACGACAATAAAAGATCGAACACTGCTCAGTGCGTCTTAAACCCACGGCCTACGGCGTGCGACTGTGAATGGCTTCGCTGAACGAGAGCCGGTGACGCGGCTTGATACTAGCCAGCTCGACAGCATGTTACGTCTGTTTTTTGAGCCGATACTGGCTATCTTCGTCGCGCCAATTGACTAGACTGAAAGCCCGCGACTGGTGTCGTTCCCAGAGCGACGATCCCGCCTCGCTTGCTCCCCCTCGCTCGAAGGAAATCACCATGTTGCGTCACACCTTGACCGGTTGTGTTGTGTTGTTTCTCTGTAGTGCGTTGTCGCCTGCAATTGAATGGAATGCCTTTCGCGGACCAGGGGGAGACGGCCATGCTGCCGTCAGAGGTCTCCCGACAACGTGGAGCGAGTCGCGAAATGTTGTATGGAGACAGGCAGTTCCTGGCCAAGGTTGGTCTTCACCCGTTGTGAACGATGGCACGATTTTTGTCACGACTGCGGTCCCGGTTGCGGCCACATCGAGCGATCTGTCGTTACGATTCCTGGGATTCAGTGAAACGACTGGCGACCTGGTGCACAATGTCGAGGTCTTTCGTCAACGAGGTGACACGGCACCTCGCATTCACAAGAAGAACGGCCATGCGAGCCCAACTCCTTTGATTCACGAGGATCGCATCTATGTGCATTTTGGCCACCAGGGTACCGCTTGCCTTGATACAAAGGGAAGAATTCTTTGGCGTAACCGGTCGTTGGCCTACAAACCGGTTCACGGTAACGGCGGCAGTCCGATTCTCGTGGGTGACGCTCTGATTTTCAGTTGCGATGGTGGGTCGGATCCATTCATTGTGGCGTTGGATGCGGGAACGGGTGAGGTACGCTGGAAGACGGATCGGGCAACGGATGCCCGCAAGAAATTCTCCTTTAGCACACCCACGCTGATTGCCGTCGATGGACGGCAGCAAGTCATCAGTCCCGGGAGCAACGTCGTCTGTGCTTTCAACCCAATTGATGGAACAGAAATCTGGCGGCTGCGTTACGATGGCTACTCGGTGATCCCGAAGCCGGTTTTCGCGAACGGTCTCGTCTTTGTTTGTACCGGCTACGACCGCCCTAGCCTGTTGGCGATTAGACCCGATGGCCACGGAGATGTGACGGAGACACATCTGGTTTGGAAGACCAACCGCGCCGTCCCCAACACATCATCCCTGCTGATCGTCGACGACGAACTCTTTATGGTTTCCGATGGCGGCATAGCCAGTTGCCTGGATGCGCCGACGGGTGCAGTGCATTGGAGCGAGCGCATTGGAGGTAAGTTTTCCGCTTCTCCGTTGTACTCAAACGGTTTGATCTACTTGCAGGACGAAGATGGTAAGGCCACGGTTCTCGAGGCGAGCACCGAATTCGACGTGGTCACGACAAATGCGATTGACGGGCGCACGCTGGCGTCCTTTGGTGTGACTGGAAAGTCGCTGTTGATTCGTTCAGACAAGTATCTGTATCGCATTGAATCGCGGTAGCTCATTGCGCAACAGTTTTCAAACACATTTCGCGTAATGTCGGCTGAGCCGAGCGAGTTCTTCTTCTCTGGCTGTTCATTATTTCGTCTTCTTCAGTTCACTCGGTTCCGGCAGACTCTGAATGTAATGCCAGACGGCATCAAACTGCCGATGTGCGTCGGCATCGAAGTGCTCTTTGAGCTTTGTCGTGAGCCTGTCTTCAGAGAGACGGATCATCTTGGTATTGATGTCGTACCGCGGTGGGTCGAGCATGAACCGTTGGTAGGAATCGCGTCGGAGTCGATCGCGGATATGGGTGAAATTGACTCCCATGTTGATTTTTGTGTCCTTGTCACCACGCGGTTGGAGATTCCCAATGGCGTGACACTGCCGACAGTCCAATCCAGTCTGCAAAGTTAGCTCTTCGCCAATCAACGCAAGTTTCGCGTCGAACGAATGCGACGGCCGCTCCTGCGGATCAATTGCGTGTTCAGCAGCCAATCCGCGCGCAAGTGTCGCCGCATAGGTCGGGAATGCAGGCATTCTCGCACCGATCCACGGTCGAGATTTATAGCCCAGTTGGCCAGCGAGCAGCCTCTCCGTCCACGATGGCCGAAACTTCTCGCCAGCCCAAGTCAACTGAGGCAGCTGATCGGGAATCCTCCCACTTCCTTCTTCGGCGATGACCCACCCACGATGGGATCGCTGTCCATCGCGATCATGGCAATTGACGCACTGCAATCGATCGAACAGTCGTGCCGACGTCTCCGTGTCGCTAGAGTGCCGAAGACTTGCCAGATCATTTTGCACAAACTGCGCCAACGCACGTCGCTGACCCTTGGAAAAAGTGAACCTTGGTGCGTTGTTACTGAATTCAGCTGGTGCGAGACAACCACGAGATGTGATCGGTGTTCTCCAATTCAGTTGTGGTAGCCGAAGAGGATGATTCGCGCCCACGCCGTGACATTGTTGGCAACCGGTGTCGCCGAACAGCTTCCGGCCTCGCAGGACGTCTCCATTGGGAAACTGGTCTTGAAGTCCCCCTGATGATTCAGCTCGAACGAATCGCGCGAGCGCGTTGGCTTCCACACCGGTGAGACGGAAATCAGGCATCCTTGACGCTGCATTGTGGGTGGCCGGCCTCTTGAGAAAAGCCACCAAAGCGCCTGGCGGATATTTGGCATTTACAAAGTGGAGGGACAGCCGATTGAATACATCCTTCTTGCGGGGTGGATTAAAATGATGGCAGGCAATGCATCCGAGTGATTCGAATAACGACTCGCCATTGCGGATGGTCGCCGATTTCACATCGGTGGTGGACTCGTAGGCCGAGGCCAAATCAGGTTGGCCTAGCAAGAAAGCCGTAATATCTGCTGCCGCCTGAGTTGCGTCTTCACCTTTGCCCAGGACTGCTGGCATGTGCGTTCCCGGTCGCAGAGATTGGGGTGAAAGCAGCCATTGCGTGAGCCACGATTTGTTGAAACGAACACCCGCGGCGGCGAGATCCGACGGCACAAGTGTAAGTTCGTACATCCGTTGCGAACCGACATCGGTTCGGTGACATCGTGCACAATGATGATCCGCAAACAGGGCACGCCCGAGACGCCGTTCCTGTGCCGTGATGAGTTCAGGGGAGCTGCTATCGTGAAATAGGACATCTGGCGGGACGCGTTCCCAGCCGAAGTTGTATCCCTTCCACCATAAGTGCAAACTCGCAATTCCTGCTTTCGGGCTCGCATAACGAATCCGAATTCGGTTATGGCCTTTGCGGAGCAGAATCGGCTCGGCTGTTTCCGCGCTGGCGACCAGATCGGCGGTAAGTTCGTCGTTAATCCATAGTCGAGCCTGGCCAGCGCCTGCGATCTTAAAGTCGTAGAAGCCGCTAAGCGGTATTTGCAATGTCCCCGTAATATCCAACGAAAATGAGCCGGACTGTAAGAAGGGTGTCGGTGCGCTGTCAGTCGACTGCCGCAACGCTACAAGACGGGAGGTACGTACGTCAACTTTCTTTGTCGCAATCGATTGGAATTGAAACTGCAATCCTGGTTCTAGTCGCTGCACGACGTCGGCCGAGATCAGCACTGCTCGCTCGCGCCGTACGATCTGCGATTCTGAAATGGTCTCGCTGGGCTCTGTATTGATGGTATGTGCATAGCTGCCACGAAACCTCTTTCCGCCGGCGGTTCCCAACAACCAGTTGACACTGATCTGCATTACGGGGTGTCTTTCGGGCATTTCCAAGAAGACAGCACGGCCTTCATCCATCAAGGTCGCCGAAACGACGGGGACTTCATCGCGACCCTGCTGTTGCGGGTTGGCGACGGAGAACTCGGGCGACCCATATTCTTTAGACCAGCGGTAATTCCATTGTTCGACAAAGAAGTTGTCGGCGTTCTCCGCCATTTCACGATCAATTGTTCTTGGAAACGTCAGTTTGATGCCGTTGGTGTAAGTCTTTACGGCGACGGGCAAGTTAACTGGCTCGCCGGTATAACGAACGCGCTGAAAACACCCATCACGAATCGAACGCGTTTGCCAGCCGCGGAGGCCGCTCACGTACAATTGGCCGTCCTGCGGATTGAAACGACCACGCATGATGCCCGACTCGAAATCGGCGGGCGCCGTTGGCAACTTGATCGTGCCGCCCTGATAGACGCCATCGACGCTTTCGGTCAGTGCCAGCAGCATACGACATTGCCCGTAGGAAAGGTGCAGCATCCGTCCGCCGAGCGGTCCCCAGCGATCACCTTCCACCCAAACTTGCGCGCCGCCGCTGTTGTCCATCGAACGGGGAATGAAACACATCGGCAAGTCCCAACCAGTTGGCCGCTCATCCGTGATCCTCGGCCCACCGTAACCGTAGTACCCTCCTTGTCGCACAACGATCAGGCTTGATTCGGGTGTCCATGTGCCCTGTTGCGGCGCTGCAGTAATGGTGCCGTCTGGACCGACTGCCATGCCATTGGGGTTTCGAAAGCCATCAGCGACTGTCGTCATGGTCGAGCCGTCCTCTGAAACTCGCATCACGCCTGTCTTGGCATGAATAAAATAGAAATTGCCATCCGGATCGGTGTCGAGACAGGTGACAAAGTCATGGCTTCGTGGCGAGATGAACAGGTCGTTATTGAAATTCTCGTAGTAGTCCGCTTCGCCATCGCGATTACGGTCATGCAATCGCGTGATCTGATCACGGCCGATGACGTGTACTTTGTCGTCGACGATCTTCAGCCCCAACGGCTGAAACAGCCCCGTCGCGAATCTTCGCCAGCGAAGTTGCTTCAGCTGCCGATCGATACCAGTGACGGTCCATACGTCACCGTGTACTGTGCAAACGGCCGCCGAGCCGTCGGAGAAGAAGTCGTGGCCCGATGTGAAAAACAACGCCTGGTACGGATTCTCGAACGGAAGCGCCAACGTGTCGATGACGTACGGTCCGCCGGTCTCTGTCGTCCTGCCTTCGGTGGTTAGAGCCCCCGGCCACCGCCCTGTATCTTTCTTGGTCAATTGTGATAGATCTTCCACATCACCGACGGCCTTGCGCAGCGAACGGATCGTTTCGGGATCCGTGTCCTTTCTGGTGATCATCAGTTTGACTCGAACAGTTTCCTCGTGTGGCGCGATGTTCAATATGGGCCGCTGCTCAGACATCTTCGCGCTGGCCGTCGAGCCGATCACTGTGACGTGAGATTCCAGGTCGGCAACCCACATCTGCATCGCCTGCGCGCACGAACCAATTTCCAACGATCGCACGAATGCGCCATGCTTTCCCGTCTGCACATACCACGGTGAATCGAGCACGTCGGTGTTGCCGACCGAATAGGACAGCACGACGCGCTTGCCACTGGTGTATAGCCCTCGATAGGCTGCCCAGTCCTTTGGCAGATGCGTTTCGCTGCTGCCCAAGGCCGTGTATCCCTTTTCAATCTCCGGAATGGTGATTTCATCTGGCCTGGGTAGGAAACGACCATCCTTGGCCCACCCGGCCATTTTCTCGGTCGAAAAGGAGATCTCACCGGCTGCCCTTGGTGGTCGTACCAGGCCGAAACGACGGGCATCAAACTCGAGGAAGTCTCCCGTCCAGGCAGAGCTGATTCGCAACCGGGCCGTATCGAAACAGACGGCCGCCTGGCCTTGGTCGCCAACACGAATC
>JASLRF010000273.1 GCA_030744095.1 Pirellulaceae bacterium
GGGGCGGGCAAGCTGTTCGGCATCCCGGTCAAGGGGACACACGCCCACAGTTGGGTGATGTCGTTCGATGACGAAATGTCTGCGTTCGAGGGTTACGCTTCGGCGATGCCGAACAACTGCGTGTTTCTCGTTGATACGTACGACACGATCGAAGGCGTCCGCAATGCGATTGAGGTTGGGCGACGACTCCGCGAGACGGGCCATGAAATGGTCGGCGTCCGTCTCGATTCAGGCGACCTGGCGTACCTGAGCATCGCGGCCCGACGACTGTTGGACGAGGCAGGATTTCCGAATGCGGCCATTGTCGCCAGCAACGATCTCGACGAAGGCATCATTGCCAGTCTGAAGGATCAAGGAGCGAAGATCGCAGTTTGGGGAGTCGGCACCAAACTAGTAACTGGCTATGACCAGCCGGCGCTAGGAGGCGTGTACAAGCTGGGGGCCATGAAGAACGATGTTGGCGAGTGGCAGCCGAAGGTGAAACTCTCGGAGCAGGCGATCAAAACATCAACTCCGGGTATGCTGCAAATTCGCCGTTTTTGTAACGGTGAAGGCGCGGTCGCCGACATGATTTACAACGAACTCGACAGCAAGCCTGGCGATTCCGTCATGGTTGATCCGCTCGACCCGACGCGCCGGCGTCGTTTAGATGGCGAACTTGCGGGGACCGATCTGTTGATTCCAGTTGTCCGAAATGGCCAGGTCGTCCACCAACAAGAGGAATTAGCAGCAATCCGCGAGCGAGCGAAGGAGCAACTCGCTTTGTTTGACGCCGGGATTCGGCGGCACATCAACCCGCATGAGTACCCGGTTGGGCTGGAACAAAGACTCCATGATTTGAAGACCGAATTAATTCTGCGAGCGAGAGGCGTTGCCGAATGATCCGGGCGTTTCACTCGCCGAAAGGAAAAGGGCTAAGTCATGCAACTCATCAACATCGCGGCTGTTGCACTCAACCAGACTCCACTCGACTGGTCAGGGAACGCCAAAAACATTCGCGGTGCGATTGCAGCGGCGCGAGGACAGGGAGCGAGTATTGTCTGCCTTCCTGAGCTGAGTATCACCGGATACGGATGTGAGGACGCGTTCTTATCAGCGGATGTCCAGCGACGAGCGGTTCAATTGTTGCAGGACCTGGTGGCGCATACAGAGGGAATGATCGTTTCGGTAGGACTTCCGCTGCTGCACGCCGGAGCACTTTACAACTGTGTGTGTCTCATTGCAAATCAGCGAATACTAGGCTTCGTGGCTAAGAGTAATCTGGCCGGCGACGGCATCCATTACGAGCCACGCTGGTTCAAGCCGTGGCCGCACGGCCAGGTCAGCGAAGTCACGATTGACGGTAAGGCGTATGCTATCGGCAACCTGGTATTCGACTTTGCGGGCGTGCGCATCGGAGTCGAGATCTGCGAAGACGCCTGGGCCGCCAACCGGCCGGGAAGCGAGCTATCGCTGGCAGCAGTTGATCTCATCTTGAATCCCAGCGCGAGTCACTTCGCTTTCGGAAAACAAGAGGTTCGCCGCCGGATTGTGTTGGAAAGCTCTCGTGCGTTTGGCGTGACCTACGTATATGCCAATCTGCTAGGCAATGAGGCCGGCCGCGTGATCTACGACGGCGCTGCACTGATGGCCAGTGCTGGGCGAATGATCGTTGAAGGCCGGCGGCTATCGTTTGCGGACTTTGTCGTAACTACCGCCGACGTCGACATCGACACCACGCGAATGAGTCGTGCCCGTTTGGCGAGTTTTCAGCCTGACGAAAGCGCAAGCAGTCCGCACTGTGTGAATGAGACGTTTGCTTTCCCCGACGTGCAGCCACAGAGAGACGAGCACTACATCGAATCATGGGAGACGGGGCGGAACATCAAAGAGGAGGAATTCGCACGGACGGTTGCTCTAGGTTTGTTTGACTACTTGCGTAAGAGCCGCGCCAGTGGCTTTGTCGTGTCGCTCAGCGGTGGTGCCGATTCCTCGGCCGTCGCCGTGCTCGTCTGGCTCGCAGTGCGATTCGGGATTCGGGAACTCGGTCGTGATGAGTTTCTAGCCAAACTGTCGCAGACTGAAGGGCTAGAAGATGTGGACGACCCCGATGTAGTCGTACATAGACTGCTGGCCTGTGTGTACCAAGCAACGAGAAACAGTTCACAAACGACAGAGCAAGCCGCTTCGGAATTGGCCAGTGCGTTGGGCGCCAAGTTCATGCGGCTTGACGTCGATCCGATGGTCGATTCCTATGTCGACGCAGTGTCGAAACAACTGGGCCGCAAATTGAACTGGGAAGATGACGACATTGCGCTGCAAAACATCCAAGCCCGAGCTCGGGCTCCTGCCGTGTGGCTCTTGGCCAACCTCCGCAATGCGCTGCTGCTGGCAACGAGCAACCGGTCGGAGGCTGCTGTGGGCTACACAACCATGGACGGCGATACGTGCGGAGGTTTAGCGCCTATCGCTGGAATCGATAAGGCGTTCTTGCGCGAATGGCTCACCTGGATCTGTCACGAAGGCGCCGAGGGCATCGGCGGCATCCCGGCGTTGGGACGAGTCGTCAGTCAAGAGCCAACCGCCGAATTGCGACCGCAGGAGGCTGGACAGACCGACGAGGGTGACCTCATGCCCTACGAATTGCTGGACTGGATTGAACGAGCCGCAATTCGTGACAAGCACGGTCCCGTCGATCTGTTTCGGATGATGTGTGTTGAGTTTCCTGCATACAGTCCAGAACAACTTGTCACTTGGACTGAACGATTCTTCCGGCTATGGGCTCGCAATCAATGGAAACGTGAACGTTACGCTCCTTCATTTCACCTGGACGACGAAAATCTGGACCCCAAGACCTGGTGCCGATTCCCGATCTTGTCCGGCGGCTTTGAACAAGAGTTGGCCGACATGCGAAGGTTGCTGGAATCTGACGAGAATTAGCCCACAACAGACAGTTACCGAGATTCTTTATTTTCCCCGTTGACATAGTGTATTTTATACACTATTATTAGTGTAGACGGTACACTAATGGAGCCAAGATGAGTTACAGTTACGAATACCCGCGTGCGGCACTCACCGTGGACTGCGTTGTTTTTGCTCTCGATGACGAGGATTTAAAGGTCTTGCTCATCCAGCGCGACTTGCTCCCGTTCGAGGGTCGTTGGGCGCTGCCAGGCGGGTTTGTGCGGCTGGATGAGACGCTCGAAGAGTCTGCACGCCGTGAACTCAACGAAGAAACGGGCATTGAGAATGTGTATTTGGAACAGCTCTACACGATCGGGGAGCTTGATCGCGACCCGCGTGAACGCGTCGTGACGGTGGCGTATTACGCGCTGGTTAAGCTCTCTGATCATCGGGTGCAGGCGGCAACCGACGCACGCAACGCGGCTTGGTTCGCCATCGACGACGTGCCACTGCTTGCGTTCGACCACGAGAAGATTCTCAAGATGGCGCACGAGCGGCTGCGTGGCAAGGTTCGGTATCAGCCGATCGGTTTCGAGCTGTTGCCCGCCAAGTTTACGTTGCGTCAGATCCAGCATCTCTATGAAGTGGTGCTGGATCGGCCACTCGACAAGAGGAACTTCCGCAAGAAGATCCTCAGTATGGATATTTTGGTCGAACTGGATGAAGTCGAGACCGACGTCGCGCACCGCGCGGCAAGGCTCTATAAGTTTGACCGGCGAAAGTACAAACGACTGACCAAACAAGGTTTTAACTTCGAGATTTGAGCCCAACTATGAATGCGTTGATTCTCGTTGATCTGCAAAACGACTTTATGCCGGGTGGAGCGTTGGCTGTCGCCGAGGGTGACCGCGTTGTAGCAGTCGCGAATCGCCTGATACCGCACTTTGATTGGGTCGTTGCGACACAGGATTGGCATCCGGCAGGCCACAAGAGCTTTGCCAGCGAGCACAAAGGAAAGAACATTGGCGAACTGATTGAACTCGGTGGCTTGCCGCAGGTGTTGTGGCCTGATCACTGTGTTCAAGGGACACGGGGCGCGATGCTACATAAGGAATTGGACACCGATCGGATTCAACATATTGTCCAAAAGGGTACGGACCTGCAAATCGACAGTTACAGCGGTTTTTTCGACAACGGTCATCGAAAATCGACGGGGTTATCAAAGATTCTCAAAAAACATGGCATGACCGGCGTTGCGGTGATGGGATTGGCGACGGATTACTGTGTCAAGTTCACAGCGCTCGACGCTGTGGAGCTTGGGATGAACACGTACTTGATTGAAGACGGGTGCCGGGGAGTCAATTTGAACTCCGGTGACGTGGATCGAGCGATCATGGAGATGAAGGACGCCGGTGTGCGAGTGGTTGGTGCCGATCAGATGATCAGCGAGCAGATTTGAGAGAGCATACGCGCGGGTGGACGACTGAACGTCGTTTGTGTATCCGCGACGAAACAGGTGCAATTGAAATGAACGAAAAAGAGAGACGAAAGAAGAGCAAATTCCTCAGCCTTGTACTTCGGCACCAGCCGGAGACGATCGGTATCGAACTGAACGAAGCAGGGTGGGTCGATGTCAATGATTTGATATCTGCCTTGGCTCGCCACGGAAGACGCATGTCACGCGAGACGCTGGAGGAAGTGGTCCGCACCAACGACAAACAGAGATTCTCATTCAACGAGGACGGCTCGCGAATCCGTGCGAACCAAGGACATTCAGTGGACATCGAGTTGGGCTATCGGCCGGCGACACCGCCTGAGATTCTCTACCACGGGACACCACAACGATTCGTTGAGGCAATCTCGCGAGACGGACTCAAGAAGATGAATCGTCATCACGTTCATCTCCACGTCGACGTGGCAACGTCAACCGCGGTTGGTCGTCGACGTGGAAAACCGGTTCTACTCAAAGTCAAAGCGCTGGAAATGCACCACGCAGGCTATGAGTTTTTTGTCACCCCGAACGATGTATGGCTCACGGACAATGTTCCTATGGAGTTTATTGCATTTCCCTGAAGAGAATCAGGCAAACGAGACGCACAACATGCGTCTGGGAGGTTTACGATGTTCACGATTCGAACTGTAAAACAAGGCGAGCGGGTCGCCATATGGGACTTGCGCGGCCGGGTTAACTATATCGACGGTCCTCGCAGACTGTTGCTGTTTCGAAAGACGGTTCAGCCGTTGCAGCTCTACAGCGCAGGCGCTGACGAGTACCTTGCGATTGAGTTCAAAGATGGTCATCGGGACCATCTGCGTGGTCCGGCGTCGGTGTGGTACGACCCGGTTGGTCACCAGTCGGTCGAAATCAATCAAGCATTGCCATTGGATTCGCATGAGGCCATCGTTGTCTATTGTCGGACTAATGGCGAAGTCCTTAGGCGTGTGGAACGTGGTCCGGCGTTGTTCGTGCCTCAGGAAGATGAGTGGTTGCATGAGTTTCGCTGGCATGGAGCCGATTCGAAGAATCCACGCCACAAGATTCCTCGGGCGCTAAGATTCAAGAAGCTTCGTGTGATTCCCGATCAGACATACCATCTCGTGGACGATGTCCGCACGGCCGATGATGCACTGCTGTCTCTGAAGCTGATGATCTTCTTCGAGCTAGCCGACATCGAGACGATGCTCCAGCAGACGCACGACCCGGTTGCTGATTTCATTAACGCGGTAACGGCTGATGTGATTGACTTTGTTGGTGCCCGCACGTTTGAAGGATTCAAACAGGAGACGGAGCGGTTGAACGATCTGGAGACTTATTCAAACCTGACGTTACGAGCGCAGCGGATCGGATACCAGATCAACAAGGTCGTGTATCGTGGTTACACCGCCGGCAACACGCTTCAGGCGATGCACGATGGAGCAATTGAAACGCGCACACGGCTCAAGTTGGAGGCCGAAACGGAAGACCAGGCTCAGGAATTGGCCGACTTGAAGCTGACCCGCGAGGCGGCTCGCGCCGAAGAGTTACAGGCGATGGAGACGCAGCAGACCGAACACGGTGTGCGGCTCAAGCGTCTGGAACATGAGGAGCAATTACGCCGTCTGGAAGAGGAACGACAAGCCGATGCCGATTCCACACGCCGCGCGAACGAAATTGACCGTGAGCACCAGCGCGAATCGCATCGTATTGAACTTGAACACCAGCAGGCGACTGACGAGGAACAAGGCCGTTATCTCGCCACGATGC
>JASLRF010000274.1 GCA_030744095.1 Pirellulaceae bacterium
AGCCGCCACCGTGCGGTCATGCATCGGTGTGGTTTTTCAAGCGCCCAGCTTGGACAAGAAACTGACAGTGATCGAGAACATCCGCCACCAGGCAGCTCTTTATGGTGTTCGGGGTCCCACGCTGCGACAGCGCCAGCAACAGCTGCTCGATCAGTTCGGCCTATCTGATCGAGCGCGAGAACGCACGGAGTCGCTATCCGGGGGCTTGCGCCGTCGCGTCGAACTGGCCAAGGGCATGATCCATCAACCGCGCCTCCTCCTGCTGGACGAGCCGAGCACGGGCTTGGACCCGGGCGCGCGGAACGATCTGTGGCAACACCTTGAACTGTTACAACAAGAGTTTGGGGTCACCGTCGTGATGACGACCCATCTGCTCGAAGAAGCCGAGAAGGCGAACCGCATTGCCATTCTCAACCAAGGCAAGTTGGTTGCCAGCGATACGCCCAGCGCTCTGCGCGCCACCGTGGGCGGTGATTCAATCACCTTGACCACGCGAGATGCGACAGCGCTGGCCTATTCTATTCGCACACAATTCCAGATCAATGCGAGAGTTGTTGATGGTCGAGTGCGACTCGAGCAGTCGGATGCCGGCGTGTGGATCGCCAGGCTCGTCGAAGCGTTTCCAGGCAAGATCGATGCGCTCACCTTAGCCAAACCAAGTTTGGAAGATGTGTTCATTAACAAGACGGGGCACAGGTTTGCCGGCGATCGGAAATCAACCAACGTGATCAACACACCCACGGCGACGGTCCGGGAGGCTTCGCCATGACGGAGGGCTCCGCATCGGCTGATCCCCTTCCAAGCGTTTCACCGTGGCACGTCGCCTGGACGCTCTGCTGGCGGGAGATTGTTCGTTTCTTTCGTCAACGCAACCGCGTGATTGGCGCAGTAGCGCAGCCGATTCTGTTCTGGTTGCTCTTTGGCGCGGGTCTCCATCAGTCGTTCCGTTTGGCACCCGCTGGCGCCAGCGGAATGTCGTTTCTGGAGTACTACTTCCCTGGCACATTGGTTTTGATTCTGCTGTTTACGGCCATCTTTGCCACGATCTCGATCATTGAAGATCGTCGCGAAGGCTTCCTTCAGTCCGTGCTGGTGGCACCGATTCCACGTTGGTCCATGGTGCTTGGTAAGGTCCTGGGCGGTACGTTAATCGCCGTTGCCCAAGGCGTGTTATTTCTCTTTCTGTCACTGGTTTTGCAGGTCGATTTGGGAATTGCCCGTTGCATGGCGTTAGTCGCCCTGTTGCTGGTGATCGCCTTTGGATTAACCTCGCTGGGCTTCGTCCTGGCTTGGCGAATGGAATCGACTCAGGGTTTTCACGCCATCATGAATCTGCTCTTGATGCCGATGTGGCTGCTCTCTGGTGCGTTCTTTCCAGTTCCACCCGTTCAGTCGGGTGCGGCTACGAGCCAACTTGTCTTACACTGGTGTATGCGTATAAACCCAGTGACCTACGCTGTTGCCGGCGTACGTCGGCTGCTTTATTCGCCAGAACAACTCACGAATCTGTGGACGCCCGAGCTAACGACATGCTGGGCCGTCACGATCGGGTTCGCCGCCGCCACATTCGCAGTGTGCTGGAAGCTGGCCGGCAAACATACGACGGGAGATCTACTATGAACAAGACGGGTAAGCTGGCCATCGCATTCCTCTTTCTTGTCGGCGGTGTACTGGCGCTGGTCACCGCGGCAGCGCGCAGTCGACGTGCGCCACCCGCTACGATATCACCGCTGGCTACGCCAACGTTAGCACGCAGTAATTCGACCGAAATACTGACGGAATACACGTTGACCGAGCAAAGCGGCCAGGAGTTTCGCTCGGCAGACCTGACTGGCACACCTCACGTGGTCAATTTCTTCTTTGCCTCGTGCCCGTCGTATTGCCGTATGCAGTCAATGGAAGTACAGAAACTGGCCGCCGAATTCGGCCCCGATGGGGTTCTTTTTCTGAGCATTACGTGTGACCCGGATAACGATTCGCCAGCCGCACTGCAGCGCTATGCCGGCATGTTCAACGCGGATCCAGAACATTGGAAGTTTCTGACCGGCGACATGCTGTTGCTGCGTCGCATCGGTGCAGAAATATACGGGGTCCCCGTCGATACCCAAACGCACTCGGAGCATTTGATCGTAATTGACAAATGGGGCCAGCCGCGTGGCCGCTTTCGTTGGCGGAACCATCCAGAGGAATTGGTCGAGCTGAGAGCGCTGCTGCCGAAGTTGCTCGACGAAACGGAACCGCCGCCGGAACCCCCAAAAAAGCCAGCGCCGGTCTTTGACGAAGAGACCGGTTTGCTAATCGCGCCGCCCGCCGATTCGGCAAACGCAGCACGACAAGTAGAGTCACAATCGCCCCAGGTGAAGTCCCGAGCGCCACAAGAAGAGTCACAATCGCCACAAGAAACGCCCAGCAAACTCGAAGCGACAGCGGACGAGCAGCCTGTCGACGAAGCGACGCCCGAGCCGCTTCCAGAGCCCGAAACCGCGGCTCCTTCCACTCGTACAGACTCGTGATGTTGTCACGTCGAAAGGAAACCTGCTGGTGAATCTGGTTGTCGACGTCTTGCCGCACGTTAATGCGTCACTCAACGCGGTGGCGACCGCGCTTCTGATGACCGGATTTGTGCTGATCAAGCGAGGCAATGTCGCGGCCCACAAATGGACCATGCTGGCCTGTGTCGGCGTGTCCGTGCTGTTTCTGGTGTGTTACCTGAGTTACCACCAGATGCTGCACGCGGTCACCGGCGAGCGGGGAAAACCGTTCGAGTACCCGGGACTCGCCGTCCGATACTGTTACTATGCCATCCTGATCAGCCACGTCGTACTGGCGGCTACGGTCCCGATTCTGGCGGGCTTTACGATCTACTACGGCCTGCGAGGTCAATTCTTTCGCCATCGGACTGTTGCGCGGTGGACGTTCCCGATCTGGCTCTATGTTTCGGTGACCGGGGTGGTTGTATACTTGATGCTATATCAGTTCTTTCGCGTTTAGGTCGTTGGCGATATAATTGCTCGAAGTTCAGTTCGACGGGCTTTGCCCAAGCCAGGCCAGTCATTCCCTGGGGACTCAAAACCGATGGTCAGCCCGACAGGAATCCTGCGTCAGCACGCCGCTGCGATTGCGGTTGTCTGCTTGGTCTGGCTTTGTTTTCAAAGCGTCGCGGTGGCTTGCCCCACCTGCGCCAACGGAGTGGCAAACGATCCGAATCAGGCCAACCTGGTGCGCGGCTATTTCTGGAGCATCGTGTTTTTGATGTCGATGCCGTTCCTGATCTTTACGGGATTGTGCAGCTATTTCTACTTCGAGATTCGGCGTGCCCGCACCCGCCAAAGCCGTGGTGCTCAGTATGTGACCGGTGCTGCATCGGCTCCGAGCGTTTGACGCTGAGAGCAAAGACGCAATCAGCTGCGAACCAGCTCAATCACTCTGGACCCGGCGCATTGCGTGGATCGCACCACTGGTCAAATCCGATCCATAGCGCGCGTGCATACCGAAAGAACCAAATCGGGAAGAGGATCGAAAACGTCACTGCCAGCAACAGTAGCGGTTGCTCTTGGACCACTTGGTTGAACAGCAACAGCGGATAACCAATGGCCACCACGAGTGCCGTCACACCATAATTCACGTAGATTGACCCCAGGTAGAAACCGGCTTCTCGTTCAAATGCCACTCCGCACGCTGTACAGACTTCGTGCATTTTGAACCACCCTCGAAACAGCCGCCCCTTCCCACAAACGGGGCAACGAAGCTGTAGCGACCGTTGGACAAGCGGCCAGAACTGGTTCTTGCTGTTCATTGCAATTCAATTACAAGTCATAAGTCGCCATTGCCTGACTCAAAGCACCTCAATGGCCGTTGCTGATAAACTCCACGACGAATACCATGACAGTATGAAGGCAATTGGTCAATTCCTGCAGTTAACCGGTTTAGTTGTTTTGCCGATCGCCATGTTCACGGAGCTATCCGGCATACTCGGACAGAAGGGTCTCCGTGTGATGGTCACAATGCTTGTCTTCGGTATCGCGGCGTTTTGCGTTGGCCGGATCGTCGAAGGCTACGGCCGAAACTGAGAACGCGTCAAGAACTAACGTGACTGGGGCTTCTAGCCACAGTGCGGCGGCTGAAAGCCCCAGCCACGGCAGAATGGGAAGTAGCGATCGATGGGTGGCATTGCCTGGCGCAGAGGAATGGCGTTTGTTGTGGGGTATGGTGTGGCCTGGTCTGCACTATCCCTGTCTTCGCCGATTCACTCTGTTTTCGCCAACGAGGTAGCGCTTCCCGAGCTTGCGAACGAGACGCGCGTGCACCTGCAACGGGTCGAAGCGCTGTTGTCCAACGGCCAGACCGCCGAAGCGTTGGACAACGTTCGACGCGTGATGACCGTTGCCAAGAACACGATTATCGAAGTCGAAAGCCCCTATGCGGGAGCTGGATTTCGCTGCTATCTGCCAGTGCGAGTGGCTTGCCAGATGAAGCTTGCCCAATGGCACGAGACGGTGCCAGAGATGCTGCGGCTGTATCGCCAGCAGGTCGACGGCGTGGCGCACCGCTGGTTGGAAGAGGCGTTGGAGAAGGGCGATGAGGAAGGGCTACAGAGAATTGTCGACCAGCACTTTTGCAGCCGTGTTGGCGATGACGCGTTATTTTGGCTCGGTGAGTTTGCTTTCCAGCGTGGCGACTACGCCACTGCCCGCGCGGCATGGGAGCGGATTCATCCATCATTTCGCTGGGCGTCCGACGGAACTCGCTTTGATCGATACACGGGGCTACCAAGTTGGCTGTTGCTACGAGATGTCGATCTTCAGGAACACTGGAGCCAGGTTTCAGAGGCAGTCACGGGGCGAGCCACAAAAGGGCGTTGGCTAGCCCATCCCGACACCGATCTCGACATAGCCACAGTCCGCGCCCGATTGGTGTTAACCTCCATCATGCAGGAGCAACGTCAACGGGCGAGCATCGAGCTGGAAATACTGAGGAGGTTGTCACCCCTTGCAACGGGGCGACTTGGCGGCAAGCGTGGCAACTTTGTGGAACGGTTAGAACAGCTATTGGATGAGAGCCAGACTTGGCCTAAGGGCAAACTCCAGATCGATTGGCCTACGTTTGGAGGCGCTCCCAATCGAGCTCGCCATGTCACCCGCACCGTGGATCTCGGTGGCAGGCCCATCTGGCGTCTGCCCTTGCCGATGCAGTCGTGGATCGATCCCGCTGATGGTGCCAGTCGTTTGCGGATCGGCGAAGATCCAGACCGCTTGTTGAGTTTCCATCCAGTCGTCATCAACGACCTCGTGTTGGTTGGAACCGACGATCAATCCGTCGATGTTCAGGCCGTCAATCTGCACACAGGTGCGTTCGTATTTCAGACCAATCCAGAACTAACACGGGCGACCACGTACGACGACCGACTGGCACAGACGGTGCCGCGATTTACGATGACCAGTTCCGGCAATCATCTGTTTGCCCGAGTTGTCGGGCGCGATGTCGACACGTCGACAAGTGACGCGCCCGCGGCGCGTTCACGTTTGGTCGCCATTGATCTACGCGCCGAAGGCAGGTTGCAGTTCGATATTAAGCTCGAGCTACCTGTCTGGCAGGGGGAATGGAGTTTCGAAGGATCACCGGTTTGCGACCAAGCCCATCTCTACGTTGCGGTTCGACGTTTGGATGCGGTTCGATCCGAATCGCATCTGGCTTGCTTTGATGCAAGAAATGGCAGGCTGTGCTGGCGACAATTCGTTTGCGCCGCTCAGTCATTGAGTGGTGAACACAGCGAGATTCCAAATAACTTGCTGGCGCTCGATGAAGGCGTCCTGTATTACAACACGAACGCTGGCGCTGTCGTTGCCGTCTCCGCGCATGATGGTGCGATCCACTGGCTCGCCCGATACCCGCGTGCGCCGAGCGATTCCAGCGTACCATCTGATCTTGATCCTTCGTACCGTTTCCGTGACCTGAATCCATGTTTAGTGCAAGATGGTCTGGTGTACGTTGCACCCGCCGATTGTTCGCGGCTATTTGCCTTGGACGCCGCCACGGGCCAGTTGATTTGGACGACGCCGGAGGAGATTGGCGGGGACATTGTCCATCTGCTGGGCCTCGGCGATGGCCGTCTCGTCGGCAGCGGTGAAGGCCTCTATTGGTTTGACGCCTACAACGGGCGGTTAGAAGCGCAAGTCTCGGGTGGATTTCACCCGTCGGAGGGCCACGCGCGGCAAGAACCCCGCGGCTACGGGCGAGGACTTCTTGCGAACAAAAATGTATACTGGCCCACTCGCGACTCGATATTTGTTTTCGACCAGCGAATCATCAAGACGGAGACCGGCTGGAATCCCGTTTTGGTGCGCGAGATCGATCTCGTGTCGCGGCGTGCCGCGGGGGGGAACCTTGTGATGGTCGGCGGCATCCTATTGATTGCCTCCGGCGACCATCTTTACGCGTTCAACGAATCTGGAATACCGACTCATGCCGCAGACTGAGGACACCCGCGCCGTCGAAAACCTCCATGCGGTGTACCAACGCATCACCGACGAACTTGCGAAGGTGATCGTTGGCCAAGAGCAGGTTATTGAGGAGATGCTGGTGGCGATGTTCGCCCAAGGACATTGCCTGTTGGTGGGCGTTCCGGGGCTGGCCAAGACGCTAATCATTCGAACCGTCGCCCAAACCATGTCGCTCAAGTTCAGCCGGATCCAGTTCACTCCAGATTTGATGCCTTCGGACATCACGGGGACCGAAGTGATTCAAGAGGACAAGTTGTCGGGCACTCGGGCGTTGCGATTCTTGCCCGGCCCAGTATTCGCCAATGTGATTCTGGCAGACGAGATCAATCGGACCCCCCCCAAGACGCAGGCAGCGCTGCTTGAGGCGATGCAAGAACATCAAGTTACCGTTGGTGGCCAAGAACATCCGGTACCAGAACCTTTCTTCGTCTTGGCCACCCAGAATCCCATTGAACAAGAAGGAACCTACCCGCTACCCGAAGCACAACTGGACCGGTTCATGTTTAACGTGCTGGTCGATTATCCCAACGAAGACGAAGAGCTGGAGATCGTCAAACGTACGACCACGGACACCGATGTGGTGATCGAGCCGATGCTGACGGCGGAAGAGATCGAGCAGCTGACCGCGATCGTTCGCAAGGTCCCCGTGGCCGACCACGTTGCCCGTTACGCCTTGCGGCTGGCACGGCTGTCTCGCGCGAATCAGCCAGACGCACCGGATTTCGTGCGCGAATACGTCACGTGGGGTGCCGGTCCGCGTGCCAGTCAGTACATGGTATTGGGTGCGAAAGCGCGAGCTGTTTTGTTGGGCCGGCAATTCGTCAATCACGAGGACATTCGTGCCGTTGCCTTGCCTGTTCTGCGACACCGTATCCGTACGAACTTCAATGCCGACGCGGAGGGGATCACCAGCGAAGAGATTATCCGAAAGTTGATTGCAGCCGTACCAACCGTCGATGCCAACTCGGAAGAAGACCGACGTGGAAAACTCTCCCAAGTCTTTAGATCCGCGGACGTTGGCTAAGCTGAGTGGCCTGCAACTGCGTGCGCGACGGATTGTCGAAGGATACGTGGCTGGCTTACACCGCAGCCCACATCACGGATTCTCGATTGAGTTCGCCGAACATCGCGAATATGCGCCCGGCGACGATTTGCGGTATCTCGACTGGAAAGTCTTTGGCAGAACAGACAAGTTCTATTTGAAGCAATTCGAGGACGAGACCAATCTGGTCTGCCATGTGGTGTTCGATACCAGTGAGAGTATGAGCTTTCAAGGGCCGCAGGCAGCTCTCTCAAAACTGGATTATGCCCGATGCATCGTGGCATCATTGTCTTGGCTGATTCTCAAGCAACAGGATGCCGTCGGCTTGATCACGTACGATCAACAGATCCGGACCGAACTTACGCCCAGCAACAATGCCGCTCACCTGCACCAGGTCATCCACGTTTTGGAAGAGTGCGTACCCCAATTCAAGACGGCGACGGGAACGGTCTTGAAACAACTCGCACAGCGCCTGTCAAAGCGTGCGGTCGTCGTCGTGGTCAGCGATTTCTTGGGTGACACGGTTCCGTTGCTGGCCGGTTTGCGTGCGTTGCATCGCCGCAAGCATGACGTCCTTGTTCTGCACGTGATGGATCCGGCAGAGCTGTCGTTTCCGTTTGATCGGCCAACACGTTTTCAAGGGCTCGAACAGTTTCCAGACGTTGTGGCGGATCCACGCTCATTGCGGGATGCTTATCTCGCCGAGATGGAGCGCCACCTGGCCAGCGTGCAACGCGCCTGTCGCGAATGTGAGATTGACTACCGTCTGGTGGAAACGGACAAGCGGCTGGATCGCACGTTGACTTCCTTCCTTTCCGCACGCACAGCAAGAGTTCGCTAGCGAACACGATATACGCTCTCATGATGCCTACACTCATGTTTTCTGCCTGGTCGTTTGCCCACGTTGGCATGCTGGCGTGGGGCGTCACCATCGCAATTCCAATCATCATTCACCTTTGGAACCGTCGCACGCAACATGTTATCCGTTGGGCCGCGATGGACTTCCTCCTGGCGGCAATTCACAAACATTCGCGACGGCTGCGTTTGGAGCAATGGTTGTTGCTAGCTCTACGAGTTGCCATCCTGGCGTTGTTAGCGTTGGCACTGGCGGACCCACTATTGTCAGGTTTTTCCGGGCTGCAATTGGGTACTGATACAACACAACGCCAGCATACGGTCTTGGTAATTGACAATTCATATTCCATGGCCGCTCAGTCCGGTGACCAACAGTCCGGCAATCAGACCGTCTTTGAACTCGCCAAGTCACAAGCGATCAACTCAGTCCGCCAGAGCGAGCAAGGGGACGGTTTTACTTTGGTGACATTAGGGGTTCCACCTCAATCAATCGTCGGCAGCATCGCCTTTGAAATCGAGGATATCGTCCGTGAGATCAACGCTTTGACGGTTGGCCACCATGGAGCCGACCTGGCAGCCACAATCACGGAGATCGACCGCTTGATTGACGCCACTAGGCGGAGCCATCCGGGCTTGGAAAGCTGCCGCGTGATTGTATTCACGGACCTTGGTCGCACAACGTGGGAAGCCACAAGCTCACCAGACCTGCAGCGCGCGATCGCCGCGCTGGCGGAAAAGGCGGATCTTGTCGTTCGTGAAATCGGCGAGCCGACAGACGATAACGTCGCCGTCAACCGACTAGCAGCACTGACGCCGCTGGCGCCCTTGCGTCGGCCCATCTCCTTCGAGGTCGAAGTTCACAACTTCTCTCTCCGCGAACAACGTCGACGCGTTGAGTTCTTGGTCGATGGAATCGGTGTCACGCAGCAACAGCTGGTGATCCCTGCGGAAGGCAGTGCGATGGCCTCATTTTCCCACCGCTTCGACATGCCCGGGCAACATCTGGTCGAAGTACGAATCGATGGCGATGGTTTGAACCTAGACGATCATCGTTGGATTAGCGTGACGACGCCGACTGCAATTCGCGTCCTCTGTGTCGAAGGACGTCCCAATGCCGCACGCTATGTCGCTTTCGCGCTGGATCCCACTTCCGACGGCACTGCCGATTTCCAAACCAATGTGGTTTCGGAGAACGCTTTGATCGATCTCGAATTGCAACAATACGATTGCCTTGTACTGTGCAATGTCGGTCGGCTTGGCGGTGGCGAAGTCACGCGACTATACGACTTTGTGCACGCGGGTGGCGGTTTGATCACGATTCTGGGAGATCAAGTACAACCACTGAACTACAACGAACAACTTGCTGGTGAGAATTCCAGAAGGCCACTCATTCCGGCTATCATCGGCGAACTGGTTCGCGGTGGGCCGCATCGGTTGAATGCCCTGCAGTATCAGCACCCGCTGATTGCCGTTTTCCGAGGGCACGAACGAGCTGGCCTGCTGACCTTGCCCATTTGGCGCTATTTCAAGCTGCTGCCACGAACTGGCTCGCAGACTGCGTTGGCGTTCGATAGTGGAGATCCCGCGCTGATGTCTCAGAACATTGGGCGAGGTCGAAGCGTGCTGCTGGCGACTTCGGCCGGAGCCGATTCAATCGACCGCACATCCGATCCGACCGTTCCCTGGTCGGCGCTCATATCTTGGCCTAGCTTTCCTCCGCTCGCTCACGAGATGGTGAATTTCTCCGTCGGCGGGCGCGAGGCGCGAAGGAACTTTTTGGTGGGAGAGCCCTGGGACGTTGCCAGTCTGATGGACAACGTTAGAGAGGTTGTCGTCGTAGATCCGACCGGTCAAAAGCAACATGCATCGATCGACGCCGCGCAGAACGCAGGGCAGACCACGCGGTTGAGCGGTGTTTATCGGATTGAACACCCGTCCACCGAAATCCCCACCGAGTTGGTTGTAGTGAATCTTGACACGCACGAGGGTGATTTGGAACGCCTGGCTTCCGATGATCTGCCCAGCCAATTCGGGCGCGGAGTAGCCGACCCGGGTGACTCCGGTGGCTTTGGTGCTAACGACCATCCTTCACAGCTGTTTCGTCTGGTTCTGGGCGCGGTATTTTTGCTGGTCCTTGCTGAATCCACTTTCGCCTGGCGACTAAGCAGGAGGTCATCATGATGAACTCAACGGGAACACGGATGATCGATTTCGTACCGTTGCTTTCCGTTACGGGGCCAGGCCCAAGCCAAGGGGTTGAGATTCGTTGGCAACACTCATGGCCCTGGCCCGCCTGGCTAACGCTCGTCGTCCTGTTGGTGGCTGCGACGTTGATTGTGGCGATCTACTTACGCGAACGGAGCCAAACCGGTCGCCGAATGCGTTTGGCGCTGGCGACCATACGTATCGGCCTGCTTGGAATCTTGTTGTTCATGATGTATGGCTGGATGATGCACCGTCAACGTACCGATCTACCGGATCTGGTGATCGCCATAGACGTTTCCGAGAGCATGTCTGTGCAAGACGAGTATCCGTCTGCGAATTTGCAGGCGAAAACAGAGCGGCGCGTGCAACGTGCCGGGCTGACTTCCACGACACGGCTCAACCTTGGATTGAGCCTCCTACTGGATCGTGGCGGCGATTGGCTACACCTTTTAGCCGAACGGTACCATGTGAAAACTTTCTATGTCGGAAATGACGCCCGCCGGCAAACAGGAAGTCTGGATGAACTGGATATCGACCTGAGCCAGCGCAAGGCAACGGACGCGTCGAGCCGTCTGGGGACCAGCTTGCGACAGATCCTGCAGACTCAGCGCGGACGGCCGACTGCGGCGATCATCTTCCTGACCGATGGTGCGACCACGTCTGGCGCGACTCTGGCGGAAGCGGCCGAATTCGTGCGAAAACGGACAATTCCTTTGTACGTCGTCGGGATTGGAAACGACACACCTCCTCGTGACGTTCTGATTGCCGACCTGCTCACTGACGATGTGGTCTTTGTCGACGATGTGGTCAACTTCGACTTTACGATCCAGGCCAGTGGCTACGAAGGACAGACCGCCACCGTGCAATTGCGTCGTCAAAACAGCGAACGCGTGCTAGCCGAACAATCGGTCACCCTGGCAGTCGACAGCAGGTCGCAAACTGTGCGTCTGACGAACCGCCCAACCGAAGAGGGTGTGGTTGACTACGTCGTCGAATTGGTTCCGCTCAAAGGGGAAATCAACGTCGACAATAATCGGCTGACCAGGCGAATCGATGTGCGAGACTCGACAATTCGTGTACTGTTCGTGCAGGCGTACCCGAATTATGAATTTCGCTCGCTCAAAGGTCTACTCAGCCGAGCGGTCAAGAGCCAACGCAATGTCGACAAAGCGATCGACTTGACAACGATTCTCCAAACCGCAGACGTTCAATATGCTGAACTGGACGCGACTGCACGCACCGACTTTCCTGTTACGCGCGACGAGTTGTTTGCCTTCGATGTCGTCATCTTTGGCGACGTCAATCCGGCCTTTCTGAGCAATTCGATCATGCAAAACCTGGCGCAGTTCGTCACCGATCGCGGTGGTGGCATCGTCTTCATGGCCGGCCGCCAATTCACGCCACATTCCTACCGAGACACTCCCCTGGCGCCGTTGTTCCCATTTGCCCTTGAAACCGTCGTCACGCCTGACCCCAGCATCCTGTTGACAGAGTCGTTTCGCGTCCTGCCAACACCGTTGGGTCTGGAAACGTCGCATCTTCAGCTAGGTGATTCGCCAGCGGCCTCAAAGACAATTTGGAACGATTTGGATGGCATGGTCTGGCTCCTTGAGGCTCCTGACGTCAAGCCCGCGGCACTGGTCCTGGCAATTCATCCCCGACGGACCAACAATCAAGGTCAGCCTTTGCCGGCAATCCTGATGCAGTTCGTAGGCGCAGGCAAAGTCGTATCACACAATATCGACGAGACCTATTTATGGTCACGTCATGATCGTCGCCAAGAACACTACGCGCGGTATTGGTTGCAAATGCTCCGCTATCTGAGTCGTGGCAAACTCCTTTCTGAAGACCAACCGGTCCGAATCGTCACAGATCGCACCGAGTATCAGACCGGTGATCCGGTGCGGATCTCACTACGACTTGTGACTAGCCTGGCCGGTTTCGACAACGAAACTCCCGTGACCTTGATGATCCAGCATGAAGACGGGTCGCGACGTGAACTGGCATTGGCGCGGGACGATGTACGTGGGTCGTTTAACGGAACGATCGCCGACTTGAAACCGGGCGCCTACCGAATTCGGCTCGTCTCACCGCAACTGACGTCCCCACCCCCACCCCATTCCTTACGTGTCGTATCGCCACAGAGCGAACTGACCCATTTGCAAATGAACGTCGCGGATTTACGTCTCGCGGCGACGCGATCGCGAGGCCGCTTCTATTCGATCCACAACGCCGATCGGTTGTTACGGGATCTGCCGCGCGGCCGTCAAGTGCCCATCGAGTCGCTGCCCGTCATTCCGATCTGGAATTCGCCCGTACTAGCTGGCCTCTTCATAACCCTAATCACCATGGAGTGGTTAATGCGCAAACGCGCTGGAATGGTATAATTGACTCCGATATGCTCCATCCCTTAAAGAAACAAGTACGTGCTGTTCGGCGGCGCGCTCACCGTTTGGTGCTCGTGCATGGACTGGGCTGGTGGTCCGCACTGGCACTGATAGCGGCATTTCTTGTCGGGCTTGCTGACTACTTGTTTCGCTTTCAAGACGATGGCGTTCGTGCCTTGGCATTTGTGGCGGTAGTGAGCTTCTTGTCGGTGACCTTTTGGCGGATCGTCCTGCCTGGCCTTCGTCGCCGAACCAGTGATCTTCAAGTCGCGCAGCTTATTGAACGGCGATTTCCACAACTGCAAGACCGACTGTCCAGCTCGCTCGCTTTCTTAGGCGAACCCTCCGGCAAGGCAGCCATGGGTTCACCTGCTTTGCAAGAATCGGTGATTGCCGAGACCGATCGGCTGGTTTCGACGTTGAACATCTTCGACTGCCTGGAAGGCAACGCTGCGCGGCGCGCCGTGGGGGTGGCGATGTTTGTTGCCGCGACAACGTGTGCCCTCTGCGCACTTGATCTACCTGCCGCGCGAATGGCTTCGCATCGTCTTCTGCTCCCATGGAGCGATGCTGCCTGGCCACGCCGAAATCAGCTCGAATTTGTTGATCCTCCGCGTCTTCTCGCTCGGGGTAGTGATCTTGAAGTAGCTCTCATCGACCGCAACAGGCACCTGCCGGCAACTGCAACACTGGAAATCAAGTTCGCCGAGGAGGGCAAGTTGCATTCGCGCCAAATCCGCAGTGTCAACGGGCAGATCGTGGCGAGATTGGATAACGTGACTCGTGCGTTCAAATTCCGCGCGAGCGGCGGCGATGATCACACGATGGCCTGGCACGACGTGGAAGTGCGGGATCCAGTTCAAATATCCAACGTGGTGATCTCCGTGCAAGCTCCTGACTACACGGGATTGCCATCCAGGAACTCAGACCGGCTCATCCGAATGTGGGCAGGATCAGGGCTTCGCTTGAAGGCCGATCTCAGCGCACCTGCGGAAATTGTGACGATCGACTCGAGTTTCGCCGGTGCGCCTGAAACCCAGCTCGCATCAGACGGCAGGAGTCTTCAGATACCTCCCGCTGCGAGTGCCCCTTGGGTTCCCACGGAATCCGGTACCTTTCGCTTTCGAATCAGGGATCACAGCGGGCTCGAGGTCACATCCGACCTCAGTTTTGATTTGACGATTGTCCAAGACGCACCTCCCACGGTAACGCTGGAATTGCCGATGGAGAACGAGTCCTTCATGAGCAGCGCGGAAGTTCCGGTGCATGTCATCATGAGAGACGATCTGGCGGTTCGATCCGCTTCCTTAATCTATCAGGATCAATCGTGGCCCGTGTTCGGGAGCCCGGCCGACCGCGGACCATCGCAGCCTCGAATGTCACTTCATGATGGCGATCGGCACGTTATTGACACTGTGTGGAAGCTCAAGCCACTGCAATTGCAGCCCGGCGATATCGTCGAATTCCAAGTCGTTGCCAAAGACGACAAACCGCAAACCGGCGATAGTGGCATTCGTCACCTGACAATCATCTCGGCGGACGACTTCGATACCCGTATGAACCGTGATCAGGCAGAGATTCGACGACGCATAGAGAAAGCGCTCAAGCTCCAGCTTGATGTCCAGTCGCATACTGACATTCTGGTTGAATCTACGGATTGGTCTGTGGCCACGTCAGATTCCGAGTCGTTGCAGGCAGCGCATTGGAGGCAGCAGCAAGTCCGCCAGTTCGTCAGCGGGACGGACGGCGCATTGCCACTTGCCGAGAAGCTCTTGCAACGCCTGGCAAATAACCATGCCAACAGACCAGACGTCGCCGATCGCCTGCAATCCGTGATTCAGAAACTCCTCGAATTGGACGCAATCGCGCTGCCAAACATCGAACACCAACTGGGAAACGATTTTAAGAATGCGCAGACACGCGGACTGGATCCCACAACGAAAGAGCGATTGCAGTCCCAAGCCGCCGTCCGATCGGCACTGCAAGACCAGCAGCACGTGGTCGAGGTCTTGGAGACACTTCTGCATCGATTTGCCAAGTGGAGTGACGCTCGTCGAATCGCCACCGACGTTTCCAACATGCAGCAACAGCAACAGGAATTGATCCACGATACG
>JASLRF010000275.1 GCA_030744095.1 Pirellulaceae bacterium
GAGCACGTACATTCGGCAAGTGGCGTTACTAACGCTGATGGCACAGACTGGAAGTTTCGTGCCGGCGGAAGCCGCCACGATTGGGATCGCGGATCGAATTTTTGCGCGTGTCGGTGCCAGCGACGAACTCACGCGCGGACAAAGTACCTTCATGGTCGAGATGACCGAGACCGCGCGGATTTTGAACACTGCGACCGCGCAGAGCCTGGTTATCTTGGATGAAATTGGCCGCGGCACGAGCACCTACGATGGCGTCTCGTTGGCCTGGGCCATCGTCGAACATATTCACGACCAGATCGGTTGCCGCACGTTCTTTGCCACGCACTATCATGAATTGACCGATCTTCAAAACACGCTGGGAGGCATTCGCAATCTGAACGTCGCAGTGAAAGAGTGGGACGACAACGTGGTCTTTCTGCACAAGATCGTCGCGGGTGCCGCGGATAAAAGTTATGGGATCCACGTCGCACGACTGGCCGGCGTGCCAAAATCTGTCAACGAGCGCGCGAAACAGATTCTGAATCAGCTGGAATCCGATCACTTGGACGATTCGGGCAAGGCCAAGATCGCCAATCGGGGCAAGACTCGTCCACGCGGCGATGTGCAACTGACGCTGTTCGCTCCGTATGACCATCCGTTGTTGGAGACGATCAAAGACACGGACCTCAACGAGCTAACGCCGCTGGCGGCCTTGCAGCAGATTCAGCAGTGGCAGGCGGCGCTAAATGAAGAAAAGACACCACAACCGCGGTAAGATCCAAGTATAGCCCAACCCAACCCATCGATCGAGGTAACCGTGGCGGACGTCCAAGGAGTTGCGAAGAAGGTCATTGCCAACGTCGAGCAAGCGATCGTCGGCAAACGGCAGCAATTGATTATGTCTTTGGTGGCCTGGTTTTGCGAAGGCCATATTCTGTTGGAAGATGTGCCGGGCGTCGCCAAGACAATGCTGGCTCGGGCGATGGCCCGTAGCGTCGGTTGTTCGTTCAAGCGGGTTCAATGCACACCGGACCTGTTACCATCCGATGTCACCGGTGCCTCTATCTTCAATCAGAAGACCGCCGAGTTTGAGTTTCGTCCCGGTCCAGTCTTTGCACAGATCGTACTGGCAGACGAGATTAATCGGACCACCCCCAGAACTCAAGCGTCGCTGCTGGAAGCAATGGCTGAGTCACGTGTAACGGTCGATGGCATCACCCACGACCTTGCACCGCCGTTCTTGGTGGTCGCGACGCAGAACCCGGTTGATCACGAAGGGACGTTTCCACTGCCCGAAGCACAACTGGACCGTTTTCTGATGAAGTTCAGCTTGGGTTATCCGAACTTTGATGACGAACTCAAAATGCTGGAGATGCTGCAGCACGCCCACCCGCTGGATAGTCTCGAACCGGTGATCCAGGCCGAAGAACTGATCGAGTGTCAAAATGACGTCCGCGAGATTCACGTCGACATCAAAGTCCAACAGTACCTAATGCAAATCGTCCACCTGTCGCGTGAACACGAGGACTTGGCATTGGGAGGTAGCCCGCGGGCGTCGATTGCATTGTTTCGCACGGCGCAGGCGATGGCGGCGATTCGCGGGCGAAATTACGTTCAGCCGGACGACGTAAAGCGGATCGCACCGCCGGTGATGACGCACCGGTTAATACTGCGTCCTGAGAGTCGACTTCGCAAAGTCACTGCCGAACAAGTGGTGCAGGATATTATCGACGAGATCGCCGTGCCGACTTTGGAGTAATTAAGACCCATGAACTGGATTGTCGGCGCGGTCCTGATTCTGATCCTATCCCTGATCTTCGATCTGGGCTTGCTGGCATACGCGATGTACGCGCTGTTGGGGATCCTGTTGGCCAGTCGATACTTGACTCGAACTTGGGCCGACAATCTGATCGCCCAGCGCGAATGTAATCGGCTGACCGCTGACGTGGGCGATACGGTTGCCGTCGTGGTGAATATCGAGAATCAGGGATCGCTGCCGATCCCCTGGTGCTTGGTCGAGGACTTGTTGCCGCACCGCGCGTTAATCCATGACCCACCCAACCTAAAAGTGAAGGGGCGCCGCGTCCAACTTTCCATGTTACCCGGCGGTGGTCAGCGTCAGTTGCTGTACAGAATGCAATGCAATCGTCGAGGTTACTATCAGCTCGGCCCGCTGGTCCTGGAAACCGGCGATCTGTTTGGGCTGCATCGACGTTATCGGGTCGCCACGAAACCCCATTTTTTGATGGTCTATCCGCAAGTGATGCCGCTGGAAGGCTATGACGTCAGTTCGAAGCGTCCGATTGGCGAAGTCACGATGACGCATCGGCTGTATGAAGACCCAACGCGAATTGCCGGTGTCCGTCGCTATGAGGCGGGGGATCCACTGAACCGAGTTCACTGGAAAGCAACCGCTCGGACGGGCGAATTGCACAGCAAGGTATTTGAACCGTCGACCATCGCTGGTGCCACCATCTTAATGGACTTCCACCGTGATTCTCACGCGGCGAAGCACGAACCGATGCGGAGCGAATTGGCTATCACCGCCGCGGCTTCCATCGCCAACGCCGTCTACGAAATGGCCCAGCAAATCGGGTTGGTCACCAACGCCCGCGACGCCGCGGATCGGATTCGCCAGGAGGGGTGGGCCGCCGACATCCGTACCAGAGACGCCGCTCGCACCGCCGCCAGTATGCTCGACGACAGCGACCGCCTGCAGCCCGTCGTTGTTGAAACACGTCGGGGCGCGGAACAGTTGATGCGAATCCTGGAATCGCTGGCACGGGCAGAGTTGACCGACGGGCTGACGCTGGCACAACTGATCGGCGAAACGCAGAACCGTCTTCCGCGTGACGCGTCCGTGATTGCAATAATGCCTCAGGTGGACGAAGAGAAAGCGATCGCCTTGGCCAACCTGCGTCGCAGCGGGTACGCAGTCACGGCCATCCTGAATATGTATGACGAGTACGATTTTGCCGAAGCCTCCGGTCCGCTGCTGGCCGCGGGAATTGGTACGCAGCAATTGAAGGATGAGGCGTCCGTTGTCTCGGTCTGTCGCAAATTTGTGTTAAGATAACATCAGGCTTGGATCGTCCGCGGCGGCGACTGGATCGTCCGCAGTGGCGACTGGGCTTCACCCTCTCCCATCACTTGATCGGCAAGACCAGCATGGCACGTCGACCGCGCCCCACTTTGGCCGACTATGCGGTAATCGGAATCAGTCCGGCCCTGATCATGTTCTTGATTGGCAGCTTGGTGTTCTTCTTGATCACCGTCTTCTACCAAGGTCAGTTTGACGTCCGCCTCAGTTTCATCATGGCGATGTTTATCATGGCGGCCGTCAGCATTGCGCGGATTTCGATCAACGAAGGCCGAGAATACGCTTCGCTGTTCGCCTTGCCGCTGGCCGGAGTGACCTTGTTTGCAATGTTTCGCTTTGTCGAGTTCAGTGGAGCGTTCGCGCGATTGAGTGGTGTTTTCAATATTGCCTTGCTCGCAATCATCTGGTTCTGCGCTGACAAGCTGACTTGGGATTGCACCGTCATCGACGAAAGCAAAGACTCGTCAGGCCAAGGGCTGTTGGAAACAGCCGGGCTGGACGATGGACAACCCACTACTGAACCAGAAGCCGCGTCCGATGCCCCGAATGAACCGCCAACCGCAGTCGCTGCAGGGCTCTGGCAGAAATTCATTGAACACCGCCGACGGCCCCATGCGCCCGGGATCTGGGTAATCTATTTTTCGATTGCGGCACTGCCTATCTTCGGACTTGGACAGCTCTTCCTGCGTGACGATGTGAGTCGCCGATACGCCTTCAAGCTGTTGGTGGTCTATGTCGCCGCCGCGTTGGGATTGTTGCTGACAACAAGCTTCCTGGGCCTGCGTCGTTATCTGCGGCAGAGGCGGCTGGAAATGCCAAAAGAAATGGCTGGCACATGGCTGGGTGTCGGCGCGGCGATGATTGCGGCGCTGCTCTTGATCTGTATGTTGTTGCCACGACGCAACGCCGAGTACTCAGTTAGCGATCTGTCATTCCTCAATTCGCCAATCGATTTACCCGTTTCCGATTGGGGTGTCGGTAACGATGGCCAGCAACAAGACCAAGCGGAACGCAAAGTCAAACAGGATGACGCCACTTCTCAGATGGAAGGCCAGAAAGGCGAGGGCGGTCAAACCGAATCGAAACAGAGCCAGAGCCAGAGCGGCGCCAAATCAAAACAGTCGCAAAGTAAGTCCGACGGCAAGAGTTCGGGCAAAAAGTCCAAAGGCGGTAAGAAAGGCAAGAGCGACAAGTCGGCCGAGCGTTCACAGAGCGACTCTAATGAACAGAGTTCCGAAAACCAACAGGAGGGTGAACAATCCAACGGCGACCAAGGCGAACCGTCAGAATCGGGACAAGACCAGGACACATCGAATAACGAAGACCACGATGATCAAGAACCGCAGGATCCTGCAGAGTCCAACGATCCAGAGGAAGATCCGCAGGATCCATCCAATCCCTCGGGGCAACAGAAGCAAGACAGCCAGTCCCAGGAACAACCTTCGAAATCGCAGTCCAAGCAGCCCCGCAGCCGACAGTCTTCATCCGCGTCTAGTAATCGGTCCAACCCAACGAAACTGTTTAGCCAACTTAGTCCAACATTGAGTGGCATCCTGAAGGCACTGTATTGGCTGATCGCCATTGCGGTGATTGCCTATTTGGTTTGGAAGAACTGGGAGCAAGTGTGCAAGGCCGTGCAGAACTTCATCAAAGCGATGCAGGATCTCTGGGCACGGCTTTTTGGTGGCCAACCAAGCGACGATGAAGTTGTGGTTTCCGAAACGACCGAGACGGCTCCCGACTGGCGACCGTTTTCGGACTTTTCCGATCCGTTCGTTTCAGGTCGCGCGGATCGATCGTCGACCGAGGAGTTGATCGGCTACACGTTCGAGGCATTTGAGGCCTGGGGACGAGAAAACGGTTGCGGGCGGCTTGCCGAACAGACTCCGATCGAGTTTGCCAAAGAGGCCGTTCGCTGTCACGGCGAACTCGGTAAGGACGCCCTCCGCGTGGCCGAACTCTACAACTGGACGGCCTACGGAAAGACTCAGGTCCCCGATGCGAATCGTGAGTACCTGCGACGATTCTGGCAAGAGCTGTCAGCGTGCGCTGTCGTCTGAGCCAGCCGAATATCCGTCTGTATGGAAAAACCGCTGACGGCCTTCGGCCGTAAATGGCTGTTCCTGATCTTATTCTTAAGAGTAAGACTAAGAGTCCCGTTCACGCGTTGCCGGCGATCTGGTTACATCGTCGCAACTGTGTGAATCTGTTCTGCGTCCTCACGCGTCTGTGCGACCACGATTCTCGAACCGTCTGCCGTATCGATTTTCACCAGGGGCGACTCGGGTACATCACGCGCGTAGCGCAACGTCAACGCGGCGGCAAACTTCAGTGCATCCTCGCGCGGTGGACCAACCACGATTGCGTGCGGGCCGTAGAAATTGTCGGGGCAGAGGATCGCGGTACTGCTCGCGTCTGGCGCTTCGTGCAGTGCGACCAACCGCTGATTCTCGTCTAAATTTCGGCCCAAAATCACCTTGATCTCTTCATCGAAACGGAAATGGCGGCCGTGTTTCAACAGATCGAAATCCCACCGTTGGGCGAGTGTCGGCATCTCGAATAGATCGAAAACTTTCTTGGAGAATCGAGGCTCAGTTAGCGAACAGCCTGTCGATGGTGTGGGGATATCTTCAAAACCAAATTGTTTTGCCAGTTTGATCAAGCCTTTTCGACTTCGACCCTGGAAGGCGTAGAGTTTTTCGCGGTCCACCCAGCCTTCGCGCTCTGGCAGCGTCATCGGTAGGAACTTTGCCGAAAGCGGTCGCAACAGCAGATCCTCCAGATCCGAATGGTACGAAATCACGTTCAGGTCTTTTCGTTTCTGACTCATTGGCCGTTGGCCAACCACTTCACCGCTGACGATAAAATCCGCACCGATCTGTTCCATGAACGCCTTGGCACGTTCAAACATATAGATTCGACAATCAACGCAAGGATTTGCGCCCTTGCCGTAACCGAACATCGGCTTGCGCACCAGATCCAGGTAATCATCTTCCTGGCCGACGACGGTCATTCGCACGCCCAGGTCACGTGCTGTTTGGGCGGATTGATCTTGGCAACATGTGAAAACCGTCTTGAAGTTGAGTGCTTCAACTTCAATTCCTTGCGCCTGCATGATGCGAATCACCAGCATGCTATCGAGGCCGCCTGATAACAAGGCAACACAACGTCTAGGTTTGCTCATTGCTGCATTTTCATTTCCATTTGAATTTTGACAAAACCACGGCCTGCTACTCGACGTATGGGATCGGTTGATCGGTCAGCGCGGCCAAAGCGTTATGTGCGGCGCGTTGCTCTGCTTCTTTCTTGTTTCGCCCCCAGGCCGCATGATAACGGCGACCCTTGATCTGTGCAGCCACATAGAATTGCTTTGAATGATCGGGGCCTTTCTCGTCCAACAGCAGATAGGTCGGTGTCGTACCACAATCCCGTTGCGCGAACTGCTGCAGCGATGACTTATGGTTCCCACCCAATTCTCCGGACTCGACGAGTTCGACCTCCGGAGTAACATAGCGAAAAATGAATTTGCGAGCGGATTCGTCTCCACTATCCAAGTAGATCGCCGCGGCCAGTGATTCAAACACGTCCGCCATCAGCGACGCAGGGACATCTGCATTGGCGGCCATCCCCTTGCCAACAATCAAGCACTCTTCCAGACCCATCTCTCTACTGAATTTGGCACAAGACAGGCGACTCACGACAACCGACTTAATGCGTGTCAGGTCGCCCTCGAGAAAATTCGGGAAGGTGTCGTAGAGATACTCGCACACGACGGCGCCCAAGATCGCGTCGCCCAGAAACTCGAGGCGCTCATTCGAGGCAAGTCGACTATCCGCACTTGAAGCGTGCGTTAACGCAGCAAGCAACAGGGTCCGATCCCGAAATGTGTACCCAATTCGTTCCTGACACAAATCGAGTTTGAGTTGCTGCTGGTCGTCTGGAAAGTCCGCGTCTGGCCGGGGTCCAGGTGACTCCGTCATGAGTCGACTCGTTGTCTGTGTTTCCAAAAACAAGGCCGGACGGAGATTCGGTTGGTCACCTCAAGCACTGTGACCAACCGAATCGACGCGCGTGCCATGAATTGCACGATGCGACGTAACCCTATCAACGAGCACACTTTTTGTCAACGTGAGGCGATTTGATGCTGCCCACCAGAACCCTGCCGGGTGCTGCCTAGCTCTTGTCGCAAGTCAACGTAACTGGAGGAATCGCATTGGCCTGCGGCCACGTCTGACTATAATTCTGCATGGCTTGCCAAGCAGCCGTGTCTTCCCAGCAGGGTGCTGTCGATCCGAAGGACGCGAGATTGGGATCGTCACGGCAGCAAGCCACAAGACCTTCGCATAGCACCATACCTGAACGTCACAAAACCGTTTGCGGCCCCGCCTCTCGAGAATCAAAGGAACTGAAGATGTTCAATAGACTGTGGATCTTGAATCACGCTGTCACGGTGGTCTGCCTGACCACATTTGCCATCGCCATGCCCGTCTCTGCGGACGACATGCCGACGGCGATCGACCACGCAAAATCACTGTCGCGCGCATTTCGCTCGGCTGCCAAGACCGTGACCCCTTCGGTGGTCACGATCATTGCCAAGCAGAAAATCAACAATGGCGACGGTCGACAGCCAGATTTGCGCAGCTTACTGAATGACCCATCGCTGCGGCGGCTTTTCCCAGATGGCCAAATTCCACGCTTGCCTCGCGGTGGAGACGCTCCAGACTCACCAGAGTTTCCAGGATTCAACGCCCACGTTGGATCGGGTGTTGTCATCGACAACGCTGGCGTTGTGCTGACGAACAACCATGTCGTTGCCGGCGCAGACGAGGTCATTGTCCGCCTGAAAGATGGCTCGGAGATCACCGCAACCGAGATTCGAACGGATCCGTTAAGTGATGTTGCCATTGTCCGTTTCAAGCCAGAATCGAAGATCACGGCAGCGACGTTGGGTGATTCTAGTAGCTTGGAGATTGGTGACTGGGTCATCGCCATTGGCAGTCCGTTCGAGCTAGAAGCGACCGTCAGCGCAGGGATCATCAGCGCCAAGGGCCGCGGCATTGTCCGGATCCCACGAGGCCGCCTTATTCAAACCGATGCCGCCATCAACCCCGGCAACTCTGGCGGACCGCTTGTCAACTTGGACGGACGAATTGTCGGGATCAATACCGCCATCGCGACCAATAGTGGCGGGTATCAGGGAGTTGGCTTTGCGATCCCGGTGAATCAGGCCAAATGGATAAGCGATGAGCTCCTAGCGCATGGGAAAGTCCGCCGCGCTTGGCTAGGAATTGAGATTGGTGAACTGGACGCCGAGGCCGCTCGACGTTTGGAATTACGAGCCCGATCGGGAGTTCGCGTCGTCAATGTTTTCCGAGATAGCCCGGCCGACAAGGGAGGCCTTGAAGATGACGACGTCATCATCAAATTTGGCGAGGTGGCTGTCCGCTCGCCCGGCGATCTTCAAGCAGCAGTCGAACAGCAGCCGATCGGTTCCGCCAGGAAGATGATCGTGGTGCGCGGTGGCGACAACGTGACTTTGGACGTGACGTTGGCCGCACTACCAGATCCCGCAAACCGTCCCCGCCCGCAAACCAACGACGACAGGTAGGTGGCACGCGAGACAACCAGCCGACCGAGCCCGCTGTCGACGGTCGGAGAGCCATGGTCGCCTGCGGCGTCTAAGGGCTTTGTAATGTGACTAGGTGATGATGGATGTTTCTGGCAAGGGGCATCGTCGCACCGATGGGCTTCGGCTAAAATTACTTACCGCCGGCAGCGCCGGCGGTAAATATCTGTCTGAGTTCCGTCACTTTTGCCTCTGGAGGTCGTGCAGCTTTCAAGTCTTTCGCACTGCAAGAGTCAAGATCCTGTCACCTCTCCCCTCGGGAGAGGTCGGACGCGGTAGCGGCCGGGAGAGGGCGACGATGATCAGTGTGAACGACTTCACTTTTTGAAAGCCGAATAGGCCCCTCTCTTGCGGCCGAAGCCGCGACCTCTCCCTCGGAGGTCGTGCAGTTGCTAAGTTACCGTTGGCGTTCGAGTTATCGAATTACCTCCCCGCGCCGCGGGGAGGTCGGATGCGGAAGCGGCCGGGTGCGGTCTTTTCTTTGGCGTTGAAAATTGAAAAACTCGGTGAAACGAATTGCCCTCTCCGGGCCTGACGGCTTGCCCTTACCCTCGGATTTCTGTGCCAAAGAGTGCAGTGATATCAGTTATGTCATTGAATTGACAGCATGGTGAAGTTGTTGTTGATGCGTGAGTTATGTGAATTGGTGATCCGTGCTGCGGTGTGTGACGTAGAAGGA
>JASLRF010000276.1 GCA_030744095.1 Pirellulaceae bacterium
ATTGGATTCTTCGATGTGATCAAAATCAACAACATAGGCCGTACCGACGCCCAACAGCGCAAGGTTCTTGAGTACTTCGTTGCCGAGCGCCCCGGCGCCGACGACAAGCACTTTCGCCTGAGCCAGTTTCTGTTGATCCCACCAGGCAATGAGTCGCAATCGCGAATAGCGGTCGTCATCGTCGATCAGCAACGTATCGTCAGGCATTCGGTTGACCCCCCACTTCCACACTTCTGCGCATTCAGTAACTAACCAGTGGTTTCATCCCAAACACAAACAAATCCGCAATCCGAGACCTTCCCCTGCCGCCATTGAAAGAAACCCAATTCCTGGCGTTGTGGGTCAACCACCATGGCAATTTGCCAAGGATGGCTGAAGAAATTGCGATGAATAAACAAATCGTAAGCAGATAGGAAGATACCGAAATTGGGATGTGTATGCTGCCAACCAACCACCACTTCATCAGAAAACCGCATTTCCACTTCTTTGTTCAACCGCGACCAGGTTTCGTGTGTAAATGTGAGCGATGCGGCGCGTGAGCGCGTATCTGCGGCAGGAAGAAAATTCCGAACCTCGACATAAGTCCGACCATCTTCGTGCAGCCCGCCCACCAGGAAGCCTCCCCGCTCGCGCGAAACATCCCGCTCGGAGAATTCCAGAATCTCCTCCAGGACACTCTCGTGAACGAAAATCGGGAGAGCATCGTCAAAAATCTCGCCCAGCGCGGATCCCGTCGACGTGCCACTTCGCGCCGGGGCAGGCTTTGGAATTGGCTGAATCATGCGAGCTTCCGCCTGGGGCACGAGCTGGATCCGCGACCGACAAGGAGCGTCACTTGTCGCGCACGCTGAATCGCTATTCAATAAACATGATGTCTGGATCTTCCGGCTCGACGATTTCCGCGTCAATGATCTCGTCACTGCCAATGAACATGACGTCCGTCGGGGCACGCGGGACCGCCGCGATGGGCGGCCTGGCAATTTCCGCTTCAGTCGGCTCCCCACCGGATACCTTGTCTCGCAACGGTCGCGCGTCGATCGGGAGCGGAAACGACTGCTGCGTCTTGGCCCAATAGGCAGCTTCCCGATTGTACGGGCTTTCCACATCGAAATTCTCGTACCGAATCATGTCCCACAGCATGCCACACAACTCGTCAAGATTCAGGCTGGGGACCCAGTGCGTTCCGTAACCGCCCAGGCAAACGACGCCACTGCCAGAAATATTCGGATGAAAAACTGGCGTCTTCCACGATAATTCGGGCATCATGCGCGGATACGAAGCGCCTAGTTGAATGGCGACCTCGTGATACTCGCGAACCAGCACATCTGGGGTACCGTCAGTGCGCCAGAAACCGCGACCGCGAAACCGAATTAAGTACGTTTCGGGCGGTCCACTATACAGCGTGCCCGGGACGGTGAAGTCCAGAATTGAACTGTCATCCCGCAGTTTCTCCAACGACCTTAGATCGGTTCGCAGCCGGCGCGTACGCGGCGACTCACGCATGCGTGGGCTCCCGTTTTGTTCTTGCGTCGAGCCCCCAACGGAAAGCCGAAGCGACCATGTCACCGCGTCGTGCTTGAATCGCGAACAACGCGCTCTTGGTGACTTGCGGCTGGGACGCGTGCCGATTCACTACAGCGGCTCTTCGCCGTTTGGACTCATGGAATAAAGCGCCGCGGACGCTATACGTCGGTGCGACACGCACTAGACTGAGCTTAGCCGGCAACAATCTCTGGATAGACAATCAGATGATCTCCTTCACCGACCACGGCTTCCAACAACGTCTGGTCTTCGCGAAGACGTTTGCCGCCTTCTTTGTGGTCGAGACTGTAGCTCATCGGCTGGCCATCGGGACCCATCACCGGCAGATTCATCTTGGTAATAATGTTGGGCAGAATTCGCTTGACCGTGACCGTATCAGCGATCACAGCATCCACGGATTTTGCACCCGTCTGATCGAGAAACGTGACTCGGGTTCCTTTGCGTTCTTCACTTTGGTCGGACATCGGGCAACTCCACTAGACCAAAAGGACCAATAACAACGGGCCAACAAACCACAACGCGGCAGACAGCCACGTCCCGATTTACCGCTTCCTCACCGCCATGCCCAACCGCGTCGCATCCTCTGCGACCGTTTGTTCGACAAGCCAAGCGGTCTGAAAGCCGCTACGACCAACTCACCTCGGGCACGGGAAGCCTTGACAGGATTCCGTGGGGGTATTCGTTCCGATCTCGAATATCTTAGCGGATCTGAAAACTGATTCCAAGCGGCACAGAATTTGCGCAACTGCTTGCCAGGTCACCAATTTCGGTGATTATTGCTTTCCATCGACGGTAACAATCTCCAGCTTCAGGCGACCCATGACCTCGAAGACCGGCAAAATCGCGGTATACCCGCTGGCACCGGCCAGATTGGAATCAGCGACTTTCAGGTGGGCCGCCCCAATTCCGCCCTGCCCCAACGTTGCATCCAGCGGAATCCAGTGGCGATCGATCCAAACTTCAGTCCACATGTGATAGGCAAAACCGCCCGCTTGCCCGTAATACACCAACCCAATCGCCACCCGGGCGGGAATCTTGCGAGCTCGACACGTCGCGGCCAATAGCATGGCGTGCTCGGTACAGTCCCCCTGCTTGGTTTGAGCCACCTCGGCGGCCGAGGCGATTGCCTGGGAAAACTCGGTGACCTGGACCAGATCCTGCACCCGCCTTTCCAGCGCCTGGGCGACAAGCCATGCCTTGGTCTGGCCCTTGGCAACGGAGACGGCGATCGCGACAACGGCTGGGTCGTCACTCTGTATTAAGTTGCTCGGTTCGAGATCCTCTGCGGTGGGGGGCACGCTGGCCGCTAGCGCCAACGCGTCTGCTGTTTCAGGCCGCAACGCCTGCACTGCGATCTCAGCCGAATGCTCGTCCAGGCGTTTGACGGCCTGCGTCGCCCCCGGTGGAAACGTCTTCGCCGGGTCACCGTCTTGAATCGTCGCCCGGTAGACAATGTTCTGGCTGAGATGGGGGCGCACCAGAGGACGACCAATCTTTACGACAGAAGATTCGCCAAGATCGAACTTGTGATCACCCGTCGGTCTTAGGGCGATCTCGCGGGTCGTGCGATAGGTCACTTGATTCAGCGAAGGTAGAGACGCCTTTAGCGTCTCACCCTGTTCGTCCGTCCAGAGAATTGAATCGATGCTGGTTTCGCCAATCCGCGTGCGGCTTTCAATTCTCAATAACGAACGCTCCCCTGACAACAGTTCGGTCATTTCATAATCGATGGCCAGGAAGTCAATCTCGCCGATCATGTTGAAGAGCGGAATCAGCGTGGTGATCTTCCGTTTCTGGCCCGGTCTCATCGGCATCTCTTGCAACGATTGTTCCAGGCCAAAAACTCCACGCCACGTCGGATTCCAGGGCAGCAAAGTGTCATCGGATTTTCCCGGTGTGGTGCTTGTCAGACGCAACAGCCGATCTTCGCATTCCCCGGTGGTCGCGGTTTCATTCGGAGGCGTCCCCATCGAGCTTGAAAAACGCACCAGTCGCCCATCAGGATGCTCGACCGAAGTAACCGTGATCTTCTGCTCAACCGTTTGGTCAAAGCGCTTCATGGACATTTCGCTAACCGCTGTGATCCTCACCAAAGGCTGCTCGCCTTCCTGAAGAGTTTCGTACCTGGTTTGAGTATGGCCAACCTTGGTGCCGGCCATCAGGATGGCGTCCCAGGTTTCGCGAGCGATTGCGGTCTGCGGGCCTGCATCTCGACCTTGGGCGGAGACCGAATCAACTTCTCTTGTCTCCGTCGTCGCCACCGACTGATTTGTTTTCCCCGGTTGGCAGCCGGGCAAAATAACGGTCGCCAACACGAACAAACTCGATACGACCGCAGCATGTGTCATCTCTAACGCAATTCGTCGTTCCTTCCGTGTCCCGTTCAGCACACTTATCTCTCCTTGTTTCCGAGGAACCACATCGCCTACGAAATCAGCACCTTCGCAACAGTATAGTGCAGCCCGCGTGGAAAGCCGTGCCCAATCTGACGGCTCGGCAATTTGCTGCTGCAATTTAGTTTGCGATCCAGCGTCGATGCACGTCGCGCGTCGCAAACAGAGTGCTAGAGTTTGGTGAACCCGCGGGTGACCGCCGATTCCGCAAGTACGTCGCTCTACAAAATCGTGATCGTTTTGGCCGATTAAATCAGTTATTCGGGCCAGAATCGCCACCAAATGTCTGGTCGATGGACATGCCGCAAAAAGGGCCCGAACCGGGCCAAACGATAACCTAGGATTTGTCATAGAAAGCTCTCAAGCTGGCATTTGTGCCGTCCCCCCCGAAACGAGCTCGCCTGGAAAACACACCGAGGACGACGATGGGCTTTTTGAAACAGTTTTTTCGAAACGTGCTGCACGAAGGTGAACCGACAACGGTCAACTCAAGTAGCTTTGAAGATCTCAGCGAGGAAGAGTTGGAATCACACTTAAGCGTCCAACGTTACGGCAACTTTCGATTGACCGAAGCGGTGCGTCCCTCATTCGACTTGCAGGTCGTTCCGGAACAGGGATACCGGTACGACGTCTATAAGGACGATGAATCCAATATGACGGTTCCTGTCATCATGGCCTCGGCCTCAGCAAACGTGCTGTTCGAGTTGTTCATGGAGTTAATCGAACCGCTTGGTAGCGAATTGGACGTCGTTCTCGAAACTAGCCATAATCGCCAAGCTGGCCATCACGACCTGTATCGCGAACACATCGATGCCCCCGTGCTGAAAAGCGTGTTGTGGGAATTCGAGGACATGCTGCTGAACGATGGCTGCACTGGAATCGCCGCCTTGAACCCAGCGATTCCGCAAGAAGTGCAATTCGATGAACACAAGCTGCTCATCGTCTACGGAAAACCGCTCAGTGACTTCGAGTCGATCATGCGTTCCTACGATGTCGGCCCACGCAATGACATTAAGTTCATCACCGAAGCTGAACATGTGCATTCATCGAGCGACAGCTACGTCGAGCAATTCGACGAATTGAAAATGCGACTCGGCATGGACTGCAACTTCAACTGAATACTTCATATCATGACGTTCGTTCACTGCGAGCCAGGCCACCATTGGTCTGGCTCGCAATACTTCTTGGCTGTGCTTCTTGGTTGGCGGTTTAGCCCCAGTACCGTTCAAGGAGGTGACGGGGTCGGTGAGTCGTGGGTCCAAGACGCACTAAATGGTTGCTGTCGCGTCACTGCATCGATCCAGGCTTTGCCACCAGGATCTGGCGTCTTCGCGCGTCCATTCATTGGAACAGTCGCACTCCGCAAAGGCTTGCTCCAATTCGGTCGCTGTTTGAAACCGATCGCCCGGTGATTTTCGCAGGCAGCGGACAATGACAGCGTCGACATCGGCCGGAAGACCATGTTGGAGCCGTGACGGAGCCTCAACTTCGGCGCTGCTGTGGCGCAGGATGATCGCCATCGCGGACTCTCCCGCAAACGGGGGCTGCCCCGTGACGAGATGATATGCCACGCAGCCAAGCGAGTAGAGATCGCTCCTCGCGTCCGCCTTGCTGTAAGCGGTGGCCTGCTCAGGCGCCATATAGAGCGGTGTGCCCCCGATCGTGTTCAAACCGGTCAACTTTGTCGACGAACTTAATTTGGTTTCTCGGACGAGGCCGAAATCAAGCAATTTGGCAACATCGTACATGCCGCCTCGTTCGGCCGCGAAGATG
>JASLRF010000277.1 GCA_030744095.1 Pirellulaceae bacterium
TGTCGTTGTTGCAATGGCAGAAGAGCATCTCCCCACGTTGTTGCCAGAATCTTACGTGATTAAATCCACTCGGCTCCTGCGCAAAGGCACGTGGCAGCCAGGACGATTTCTGATGCGCAACGGAAAGATCGTAGCGCTCGCCCCGGATAAGAAACTCCCAATCAGCATTCCCGTCTACGACCTTGGCGCGGCACCGGTGACGTCGGGGTTGCTCGTTGCCCATGGAAGCCTTAGTGCCACTGCATCCATTGACGATCGAAGCGAGGCGGACGCATCCAATATTCAAGCTGCTGACGCCTACGATCCAAGCGACCCGCGCGTCACAAAGCTGCTTGAAGCCGGCTTTCTCCGCGTCGCATTTTCACCCGGTTCCACCAACGTCGTGGCGGGTGCTGTATGCCAAGTGCGAATTGGTGCAGCCAATCCAGTCCGCGGCAATGTGGTTGCCATGAAATTCGTTCTTTCCGCCAAGGCGCGAGACGCGGCACGCTATCCCGGCAGCCTGGCGGGGCAGGTCGAGTTGATGCGTGAGGTACTGCAGGCGAAAGGGGTACGGTCCAGGTTATTCGCACCTGTCGCCATTGAGCAGGCGTTACTGGATGAAAGAAAGCAACGCATCAAATCTGTTCTGCGCAAACGGACCACCGCACTGTTCGAAGCTAATTCGTCCGCCGAGATTCGAGCGGCGATTCGGCTGGTCGAGCGATTCGAGATTCGTGGCGTGCTGGTAAGTCCCGATGACGTTTCGCCGTTTATCGACGATCTGAAACGGCTCGATATCGGCGTTGTCGCCAGACCAGTTCGCACCGGTGACTACGACCGCTACGTCGATGGTTTGGCCAAAGCGTCTACCGCCGGTGTGCACATCGCCTTCGGATCGACGGCAAACGAAGACGGTCGGATGACGGCTGCGTTAGCGGTCAGCGCCGGTATGTCGCGCGAGGCTGCGCTGAGCGGCCTGACGGCCGGTGGCGCGAAGCTGCTTGGGATGCCAAGTAACAGCTGCGCGCTGGTCGTGGGCGCGCCCGGCGATTTTGTCGTCTGGAACGGTTCACCGCTAGACCTTCGTTGCCGCCCAACCAATGTTGTTGTGGATGGCAAGATTGCTTTTGCGACGACAGCACCAGGCGATTCGGAATCCAACCAGCCGGAAGCTGCTTCCTTGGGACAGGTCAACAGCGAAGGCCCCTAATATGTTGCATCCGCGAAAGCATGGCACATGACACGTATCGTCATCACATTCTTGATCACGTTGTTCTGCAGCGGCAGCGTCGCGCTGGCAAACGACGTGCTGCTGAAGGCCACCAAGGCGATCACACTTGACGGGCCCCCAATTGAGCCGGCGGCTATCCTCGTCCACGATGGCAAGATCAAACAGATCGCGCAAACCATCGATGTGGCCGGCGATGTCAAGGTTGTCGATCTGGGTGAGGCCGTAGTCGTGCCCGGCTTCGTGAATGCCTACAGCCAGCTCGGAATCACGGGCGGCAGCTCAGAATTGACACGGGAAATCACACCCGATTTTGATGTGCAATCGGCCATCGACTGGGAATCGCGCGGGTTCCGTGAAACGCTGGACGCGGGCGTCACGACGGTCGGCATTTCACCCGGCACGGACAATGTCGTCGCGGGAATCTCGTTGGCGGTAAAGACGGCCGGTGACGATGTGGATCAGCGTGTCGTCAAACATGATACCGGCCTGGTGATCACGCTGGCCTCCGATCCACGCAGCCGCAACCGCGCACGTTCCCGGCCGGATTCCATCTACGTCAGGCAACCCACCAACCGCATGGGCGTCGTGTGGATGCTTCGCAGTACGCTGCAGGGTGTAGAGGGCAAAGCGGATTCGGCTGGTGTGCTGGCGGAAGCCTTGAGTGGAAAACGCCGCATTTATTGTGTGAGTCGCACGCATTTCGACATTGAGACCGTACTGCGCGTGGCCGAGGAGTTTGATTTTTCTCCCGTGATTGTCGGCGGCGAGGAATCGTATCAACTGGCCTCGTTGTTGGCTGAGAAAAAACTGCCGGTCATTCTGGGCCCACTCCGGACGACGTTGTCTGCTGGTGCCGAAGGAACCGAACCTGCATGGAATCGCGCCGGTGTACTGCAGCAGGCAGGTGTTGTCATTGCAATGTCCGGTCCAGACTTGCTCGAGCAAGCGCGCTTTGCCGTCCGCTTCGGTTTGCCGGAAGATTCTGCGCTACGTGCGATCACGATCGAACCCGCCAAGCTGCTCGGTATCGAAGATCGCGTTGGATCGCTGGCTGTCGGCCGGGATGCTAATCTGGTTGTGCTTAGCGGCGATCCCTTTGAATTCACCACAGACGTTCAAGCCGTCATCGTCGACGGTACGCTCATCGATGAAGAAGATAAAGAAGAATAGGCCTCGAGCGATGATGAATTTGCGACTAGCTTCCCAGACGATCATGTTGGTCCTGTTGACCACACCCTTCTCCTCCGCACAACAGCTGGCGATCAAGGCCGGCCGTGTGATCCCAATTGTGGGCGACGTGATCGAAGATGGTGTTATTCTGATCCGTGACGGGAAGATCGTCGAAGTTGGTAAGGACTTGGCGATCCCAATCGAGGCCAAGGTGATTGATGCTGCGGGAAAAACCGTATTGCCTGGTTTTGTCGACGTGCACAATCCCAGTGGCATGTCTCAAGCAAACGAACGTAATCAGAACGTACCGTTCTTGTCCGTGATCGACTCGATCGATCCCAGCCGCACATACTTCGAGGAATCTCGGCGAAATGGTGTAACGACCGTGGCCGTCGTACCCGGCAATAGCACGATGATCGGAGGCCAGGCCGCCGTGATAAAGACTGCTGGTCGCTATGTCGACGACATGATCCTCAAACGGCATGCCGGCATCAAGATCTCGCTCAGCCCCAGCTCGGGGGCCAGCCGGATGAGCCATCTGGCAAGCCT
>JASLRF010000278.1 GCA_030744095.1 Pirellulaceae bacterium
CTCTTCATCGTCGGCGCCTAACAGTTCGCCGTCGGCCAACATTTTCAATTGACTGTCGGCGATCCCGTAAAGTTCGAGTAACTCAGAGGGATGGATCAATTTGCGCGGTGGCAACCCTTGGGAATCTTCCTGAGCTTGTTCCCAGGGCAGCGGCCCGCCGGTCTGCGCTGAAACGATGCCACCGACGATCCCGCTGAACATCAGGACGCTTAGCCGGAACGCGATTTTCAGCACGGCACCTATGGCAGGTCTTTGGCGTGGAACGATTGAAGCACGACCAGATTCATTCACGAGCGTCTTCTCTTTCGGCTGCCGCCAGTCTTCGCAACGTCTCTTGGGGGCTCGCCAACACGGTTTGTTTCTTCAGCGCCTCAAGTTGATCGCGATCGGCTTTGCGAATCGACGTTCCCTCGCCGACAGGCGTCTTGCCAGCACGGTACACCAACACCGCGACGGTGATCGAAAGTAGCAGGATCGTTGCCACCGAACCGACGGCCACCGTCCATCCAGGCAAAGGACGGTCCTGTCGCAGTGACAGATCGGCCGTCCACGTCGGGCTTCGCGCCAAGATCAATGGTGCCGTCTGCAAGCCGTTCTGGCCAGGATACGCCCAGCGTTTGAAAAAATAACCCGTGAACGTAACCTCTTCATTGAGTGCCGTTGTGGCGCGATCAAGGTCTTTGTCCTTGACCTCAGGGAATCCCTCCGGCGTTTCCAAGGCATAGACAACAATCGGCGAATTGGGACCACCAGCCGGCTTGACCCAGTACACGACGTAGCCTGTGATGCCATGGATGTTCCGCGGCGCTTGCACTCGATAGGCCAATCTGGCTGTACCACGGATCGTCACCAACTTACCGCGATAGTCATCGGACTGCTTGAACAGTGGGAGAAAACCGACCTGGCCGATACTCTCTCGTTGCAGCTGTTGGGGATTCCGTTGCCGCAAAATCTCGAACCAACGGAACCATGCATCACGTTCCGCTGGCCGCCAAAACGAATCATCGCGGATCGCCTTCAGGGCGAGCTCATCCAACAGCGATTGCAAAGTGCTCAGGTGGTCACGATCGAGTTGTGTCCAGGGTCGCAGATCAACTGGAGCTCGCAGCGCCGGTAGCAATTCGCGCGTCCAGGTAACTTCCAATTCTCGCAGAGCATTGAGCAACGACTCTCTTTGTCTGTCTGCCAGCGTCTCACCCGACAACAGGACGGCTTTGTTGGCATCGTCCAGATAGGACGCATAAGACTCAGTTATCCCGTCGAGCACATCGCTCCATGACGGCTCGATGTCGGATGTTTGCGTGTCAAGATTTCGCGCGAACAACAGCACTCGATCCAACTCGATACGTTCACTCCGTTCCAAACGCGCGAGCAGCTTTGTCCATGCATCCAATTCGAGCCGACGCCGCGCATCGTTCTGTTCGGCCGTCGCGGCCTCGCGAATAACTGATGTAGTGTTGCTACTGGAGTTCGCGTAAACCGTACCGAGCGGATCGTTGGATTCTACTGGCTGCAAACGCGTATCGATCTCATCGGATTCCGGCGAGGACTGTTGCGTCCCGCTCCACATCCATTGCCAATTCTCTGCCTTGCGTGCCTCAAACATCAGTGACACAACCAACAATAGAGAGGCGACCGCCACGAGCAGCCGTAAGTGGATCCGCCGAGAAAAGTAATTTGGCGGCGGTGTGGGTTGTTTCCTTCCCGAGGACATCGGGACACGCCTTTCGGATGGTTTTGCATGGGGCGACGCGCTTCGCGTCTCTTCAAATCTTACACCGAGTTCGATTCTACGTCTGCCCGATCCGTCGCGGTCTCTTGTCCGCAAGAGCCCGTTCGCGTGGGACAAACAATATGAATCGGTTGCCGGCGAGGTTGAATTGGCGTTTGCTTGCGTCATTGGTTCCACGTCAATCATATCGCCATTCGGCTGGACAACTATTCCGTCAGCAGCGACAACTCCGAAGCCAAACTGTCTGTTGATCATCGTGCAATCTGGTCTGGTGGGCCGCCAGCGAGTGAACCACGGTTCCGGCAACGCCAAAATACCATGGGGTCTCGGTTTCCCAACGGTCCCAACCAAGGTCGCAGGCACACTACTGTCAGATAGCCGCGCACGGCGTGCAGAAGTGGACAGGAAAGACTCTAAATGGCCGGTCAACTCGGATTCAACACGCTGCAAAAACCGGCACCAAACGGCTTTCCTGGCAACAAGTTAGAACGCGAGAGGTGATTCCCACGGTCCGGCAGGGAATAATGAAGTTGGCCGAAGGCGAATGTCAGTTTGCCGGCAAACAAGAAAACCCTCCAAGAGCGCTGAAGACGGTCTCGGGGGGCCATCGTTGGAGAGAGGTCCCTCTTGGCTCTGACGCAGACGGAATTCAATCGACTGGTCGACGAATACGGCCCAACCTTGTACCGGATCGCCTATCGGATGGTGGGCGACGGTCATGTGGCTGAGGACATCGTCCAGGAGACCTTTCGATCCGCGTGGAAAGGCAGGCGCCGTTACGAACCGGGCCGCGGGGATCGCGCTTGGCTGGCGACGATCTTGCGTCGTCGCGTCGTCGACCTTTGGCGGCGCAAGAAACCAATCGACACCATCGGCGGTGATGCCGTCTACGAGATCGTGGTCGATGACCCCGATCCCCTGGCAGACGAGTTGAGCAGCCAATTGCAAGAAGGACTAAGCAAACTAGCAAAACCACTCCGCGAGACACTGCTACTGGTGGTGGTAGGCGATCTGACGCATCAAGAGGTCGCGGACATGTTGGGAATTCCTATTGGAACCGTGCTCTCGCGAGTCAGCCGCGCACGAACTCGCCTGCGGCAGCATATGATTGACTTGGCAACAACCTGATGGCCCCAATCCCCTGATAGTCCCAATTCCCCTGATGGCCCAAGCCATCAGTACGAATCCTCCACGAAAGCAAACCGACACGCCCGATGAACGACGAGTTGCCCGATCCACTGCTCGACGCCAAGCTGCGCCAGGTGCCTCTTCCCGAGGACTTTCTGGCGCGACTGCGCGCGATGTCGGTGCCCGACACAGGCGAGCTCGATCAGGCGTTGCGGGAAGTTCCGTTGCCCAGCGATTTTCTACTACGGCTGCGGGCGGGAGTCGACGAGCTGATCATCGATGACGCGCTCGGCGATGTGGCGGTGCCGGCGGACTTATTGGCGAAGTTGCATGTGATTCCCGAAACTCGCGAACCCGCACCTTGGCGTCGGATGGCATTGGCGGCCTCTCTTCTACTGATCGTCGGCGGCCTCTACGGGCTAACACTAAGTTCGCTGATCAATGCCGTGCGTCCGAGGGCAGCGGTGGTCGAGAAGTTGCCGCTGATCGATCTGGGGCCGCTGCAACTGGAACTACGTGAATCACAGGCACTCGCTGTTCACTTGCCACGTGACATTTATCACCCAGCACACTTCTCGCCGTCGCGCGCTGAAACGGATGCTCTGTCAGTGGAACTCATTCCTTTTGGTCGCCGCGTTTCACTGGGTGCCGCTGGGCAGATGAGGGAACTTCTGGCCACCGACTTCCAACCGGACGACGATGTGTTTTCGTTGCGTTGGGGCGCATTGGGATCCCCCCATTTTGGCGGCTCACACGATCCGGACCTGGAGCGAGTTACCTCACCGCGGGCACCGGGGATCGATCTGCCGTTGGTCCGGGGCTATGACCGTCCATTCTGGCTGAAGAATGGAGTTCACCCGCCAATTTCACCCGCGATTCATCCGGCCCTGAAGACGTCTCGCGTGGCACCGAGCAATCGCACCGACAGTGTCGAGTTAACACGTCGTCGAATCAAAGCGCGCCGTCTGCCTGACGAGGCCAACATTCGCGTCGAGGACTTTCTAGCAGCCGTCGATTACCACTTTCCCAGTCCCATGCACGGTGCCGTCGCCATTCGCACCGCCGCGGGCCCCGCGCTGTATGAACAACAGACGTGTCAGTTGTTGCAAGTTGGGCTCAAAGTTAGCCGTGCCCCTCGTCTGCATGCGGCAACACACCTAACCGTGGCGTTGGACATCTCGACCAGCATGGGATCCGGTAATCGATTGGAGGCTGCCAAGCGGGCCATCGCAAAGCTGGTCAAGTGTGCGGGGCCGGACGATCGTATATCGCTCGTCGTGTTCCATCACGACGTGGTTCACCTGGTGGAATCGTTGAACGGCGAGCAACTAGATCAACTGCCGGCCATTGTGGCACCCTTGCAGGCGACGGGTGGCGACAATTTGGCCGGCGGTTTACAGCAAGCAGTATTCATCTTGCTGGGATCGGGGCTCGACGACCAGTTCGCACGAAATCTAGTCGTCTTGACTGATGGGCAGAACGATCTGCCATCAGAGGCCAAGAAGTTGGCCGGCAGCGTGCTCGGTGTCGCCGAAGAACACAGCATCAAGACGACAATCGTGCAGATCGGCGCCCTGGCCAGCGAACCACCGTTTTTTTCCGAATTGCAGGACACCGGCGGCGTATCCTGGGTGCAAGCTCGGACCTCCAAGGACGTATTGTGGGAGTTGATGGAAGGACTTACCGGTGCTTCCGTGGCGGTCGCGGATCGTCCAGTCATCAGTGTCGAATTCAACCCGGGAGCGGTCCAGGCGTACCGGCTCGTCGGACAAGGGACGACTGCCACAAGTGCTCTGGATTCTCTATCGGAAACAACAACGTTGCACAACGACGAAGATGCGACGGCACTCTACGAGGTTTGGCTGCATCCCAACAGTCACGACGAGATTGCCTGGGTTCGCGCTCAGTGGCGTGACCCACAAACGGGTGGGCACTGCGAAAGCCAGCGACAGCTCGTCAGCCGCCTGCAATTCGCCACATCCGTCGGCGAAATGCCGTTATCGCTGCAGGCCGCAGCCGTAGCAGCGGAATTCGGCAAGATTCTCAGTGGTGGCTACGACTTTGATTTATCTAACACCTCGTCGTTTCAACACCACAAGAAATCACGTGGCTTTCGCCAGTTGGCTGAGGTTTGCCAGAAGCTGAACCCAAGTCTTGATTCGTGGGCTGAATTTCGTGATTTGGTGGGATTAATTGCCGCGATGGATGACGTTCATCGGAATCAAGCCCCGTGATGGAGCACTGGATGCAAAGCTCGAAACTTCGCGCAATTACCGCCCGCGGGCGTGCTACGGCGACACGGCCAAGTAATTCAACGCTTGAATGGAGCGTCGCGCTCCTATACTCTGGAATGGGTAACAACAGTGACGCCAGCGGAGTCGGTTCGCCACATGGCAGGACCGCATGTTCTGTTGTATTTCGCGGTGTTCATGGTTGCCCTCATCATTCGTTGGTAGCCAGTGATGCCGCCCATCAAGAGCCCAACATCGCACTTATCCGTGGAAATCAGTGGAGGAATCGATCCATGAAGGCGTGGACGCGACCGCTTAACTTATTCATGGCGCTGCTGGTGCCCTCGATTCTCTTGATCGCTACGTCATCAGCAGCTGCTGTTGAGCCTGCGCGTGAGTTTCTGGCGGCCCTCCGGGAGCGCAAGTACTTTGACGAAGCGCTCGAGTATCTCGACCAGATCGCCAAAAATCCGGCCGTTCCCATCGAGTTGAAAGAATCGCTGCTGTACGAGAAAGGTGTAACGCTGGTCGAAGCATCGCGCGAACAGGGCGATCCAGGCTTGCGAGAAAAGGCCCTAAATGACGCGCAACAGCTCTTGAATCAGTTTGTGGGTCAACGCCCTGACCACGCAAAAGCGAACGCGGCCCGCAGCCAGCTTGGCAATCTGATTGTCGAACGCGCCCGCATGAAAGTGGAAGACGCCAAAAAAACGGACAATAAGCAGAAGTTGCTGGCTGAAGCTTCAAAACTGTACGAGGAGGGATTTCAGGTATTTAAAGCGTTGCAAGAAAGCGTCAAGGCACAGCTCGAACCGATTCCCAAAGTTCTTGACAAACGGGACAAACAGCAAGCAAAAATGGCCGAGCTCCGCTTGCAGCTGCGGGCCGATTATCTGCAGACGCTCCTGTTAGCTGCCGCCATTCGCGAAGAGTCCGCCGACGCGGTACCTGCCAAGGATCCAAAGCACGCCGAACTACTCAACGACGCGGCGACCCAATACGCAGACATCTACACGAAGTATCGTAGCCGACTGGCCGGCCTATATGCGCGAATGTACCAAGGTCGCTGCAATCAGAAGTTGGAGAAATTCCGCGACGCACTCGGCTATTTCTCCGAATTGCTGGACCAACCCGACGAGCCGGAGGCGTTTCGCAAGCTCAAGACACTCACCATGAAGCTAGCGATGGAATGTTGGCTCCACGAATCTGAGAAAAAATTCATGGAGGCGATCAAACGAGGATCATCCTGGATCGCAAAATCGCGGCCCACCGAAGATCGTGAACCGGACTGGCTGTATCTTCGTTACCTGCTTGCCAAGGCCTACCAGATGCAAGCTGTCGACGCGAGTGCGAAAGGCGAAACGGCCACGGCAAATCGCTCGCGAAGCGATGCCCGCAAACTGGCTCAGTTCGTTTCCAGGTTTACGAGCGATTATCAAAAAGATGCCCAGCAATTGGTCGCCGAATTGGGCGGCCCTGATCGCACCAGCGAAAAAGTAATCCCCACAACATTTGCCGAGGCAAAGAACGCCGGCAAAGAGGCGCTGGACTCGATCCAGCCGGCAACGCTGGTCGTGACCAAAGTCCCGGCCCGAATTGCGGCCGAGAAAGACGCCACGGTCAAAGCTGAACTTCAGAAGCAACTCGATGCAGCAAAACAAACGTTGGCCACAGCCCAAGACGACGCGATGGGGTATTTTCGCGATGCACTGCGACTGGCTGATGACGACACGTCAAACGAAGAGATCACAGTCGTCCGCTACTTTCTCTGCTACCTCTATTACACGCGGAAGGACTTTTTTGACGCTGGCCTGATGGGTGAGTTTATCTCCCACCGCTATCC
>JASLRF010000279.1 GCA_030744095.1 Pirellulaceae bacterium
CGATTGGTGTTGAGGATTGGCAATTCGATTTGAACATTGTCACCCTTCTCCAACGCAGGCACGCACATCTTCAGCAGATGCGTATTGTCCAGTGCTTCGTCGAGGCCATGATCTTGGTCAATCGAGCGTACGACGCTGACGTTTTCGTGTGGTTTGCGAGCGGGCGAAAGAACCGGAGTCAAATCGATGCCGTCGGCTTTCCAGTGGTCGATTGCCGAGGCGGAGTCCAGTACGTCCACACGTCCGACCATATCGGTGAACTTTCGGAATCCCAACTTCGCCATATACTGCCGAGCTTCTTCAGCCACCATGAACAGATAGTTGACCACGTGGTCCGGCTTGCCTATGAATTTCTTACGCAAGACGGGATCCTGTGTCGCAATCCCCACGGGGCAGGTATTCAGGTGGCATTTTCGCATCATGATGCAACCCAACGTGATCAGCGGTGCCGTCGAGAATCCAATCTCCTCGGCCCCCAACAATGCGCCGATGACGACATCGCGTCCGGTCTTCATTCCACCATCGGTCTGTAATACCACGCGACTTCGGAGGTCGTTCATCACCAACGTCTGGTGCGTTTCCGCGATCCCCAATTCCCACGGCAAGCCCGCGTGCTTGATACTTGTCAACGGCGACGCGCCGGTGCCGCCGGTGTCGCCGGAAATCAAAATATGATCCGCGTGCGCCTTCGCCACGCCCGCGGCGACCGTTCCGACACCGACTTCCGAGACCAGCTTCACGCTGACTCGCGCCGATGGATTCGCATTCTTCAAATCGTGGATCAGCTGCGCCAGGTCTTCGATGGAATAGATATCATGGTGTGGCGGAGGACTGATCAGCCCCACACCCGGTGTTGAATAGCGGATCCGAGCGATATTGTCATCGACCTTGCGACCCGGCAACTCGCCGCCTTCGCCCGGCTTGGCTCCTTGCGAGATCTTGATCTGCAACTCGTCCGCGTTGGTCAAATACCAGGCAGTCACGCCGAAACGTCCCGAGGCAACTTGTTTGATCGCCGAGCGTCTTGAATCGCCGTTGGGCAAGGCCTTGAACCGATCGGGATCTTCACCCCCTTCGCCCGTGTTGCTCTTGCCACCCAAGCGGTTCATGGCCACGGCCAGGGTTTCATGCGCTTCCGCAGAGATCGACCCAAAGCTCATCGCCCCCGTGCAGAAACGCTTCACGATCTCCGTGGCAGATTCAACTTCCTCGATCGGAATCGGACCACCGCCTGCGCCTTCTTTGAAATCGATCAGTCCGCGTAGCGTGTATCGCTGCCGTGATTCTTCGTTGATTGAATTGGCAAATCGCCAGTAGGCCTCTGCGTCGTTGGCGCGGGCCGCAATCTGAATGTCGGCAATCGCCTGCGGTTCCCAGCCGTGCTTTTCTCCCTTGGCCCGCCAGTGGAATTCTCCCGGGTTGGGCAGTGACGTTGCCTCGTTATCGTGCACCGGGTAGCCCAGTTCGTGCCGCCGTAACATTTCGGTCGCCAATACATTGAAATCGACCCCCTGCACGCGACTCGGTGTGTGCGTGAAGCAGCGATCGATCACCTCCTCTTTCACGCCGACCGCTTCAAAAATCTGCGCCGCCTTGTACGACTGCAATGTCGAGATCCCCATCTTGGCCATAACCTTCAGCATGCCTTTGGCGACGCCCTTACAATACGCGGCCACGAGTTTTCCGTCGCTGCTGAATTCCTGGGGGTCGAGCCGTCCTTCGTGACGGGCCTGCCATAATGCTTCGAAAGCCAAATAGGGATTGATCGCATCGGCCCCGTAGCCAATCAACAAGCAATGATGATGAACTTCGCGCGCTTCTCCCGTTTCCAGCAAGATGCCAATCTGTGTCCGTAACGCCTTGCGGACCAGATGATGGTGCACGCCGCCACATGCCAAGAGGGTGCTTAACGGAACGCGGTCGGCGCTGACGGCCCGGTCCGACAGAACGACAAGACTGTAACCGTCTTTGATCGCTTGCTCCGTTTTCTCGCAAATCCGTTCCAAAGCGGGAACCACGCCCGCGGCACCATCGGATCGTGGAAACGTAATGTCGATAGTCCTTGACTTCCAGCCGCGATGGTCCATGTGCTTGATCGCGCTGAGTTGCTCATTCGTAAGAATCGGCTGATGCAAACGCAGGCGATGCGCGTGTTTGGCCGTCGTCTCCAGCAGATTGGCCTCGGGGCCAATGTAGCACTCCAGTGACATGATGATCTCTTCGCGAATCGAATCGATCGCCGGATTGGTGACCTGCGCAAAAAGCTGTTTGAAATAGTCGTACAACATCCGCGGCTTGTCGCTCAAACAAGCCAGCGCGGAATCGTTGCCCATGGAGCCGACGGGATCGCGCTTTTGCTGAACCAACGGCTCCAGCATGAACTTCATCGTCTCCATCGTGTAACCGAAAGAACGCATCCGTGCCAGTAGTGTCTCCGGATCAAATCCGTGCGGCTCCTTTTGAGGACGCAAGTCTTCCAATTCCATCCGTTGCTCACGCAACCATTGGCCGTAGGGGCGCCGATCAGAAAGCTCCTGCTTTAATTCCTCATCCGGAACGAGGCGTCCTTGTTCGAAGTCGACGAGGAAGATCTTGCCGGGCTGCAAACGGCCTTTCTGTTTGACATTTCTTGGCTCGACCGGAAGCACCCCCACTTCACTGGCCATGATCACGTGGTCATCGTGCGTTAGATAATAGCGACTGGGCCGCAGTCCGTTGCGGTCGAGCACGGCGCCGATGTAGTGGCCGTCGGTAAACACGATGGAAGCAGGACCATCCCAGGGCTCCATCAGGCAAGAATGATATTCGTAAAACGCCCGCTTGTTTTCCGACATAGTCTCGTGCTTCTGCCAGGCTTCAGGGATCATCATCATGATGGCTTCCTGCAGCGAACGGCCTGACATCAACAGGAATTCGAGCGCGTTATCAAAACTCCCCGAGTCGCTACAATCCGGCTCCATCACTGGGAACACTTTTTGCAATTCGGTTCCAAAGCGGTCGCTGACCGCCTGGCCTTCGCGAGCGCGCATCCAGTTGATGTTGCCGCGCATGGTATTGATTTCACCATTGTGGCTCATGAATCGGTTCGGCTGAGCGCGGTCCCAACTGGGAAACGTGTTCGTTGAAAAACGCGAATGAACCATGGCCAGATGCGAACGGTAGTCTGTATCGAGCAGGTCTGGGTAATACGTCATCAACTGCAGAGTTCGGAGCATTCCTTTGTAGATGATGACTTTTGTGGACAGGCTGCAGACGTAGAACATCTTGCCCTGCGACAACGAAGCGTCGTTTCGTAACTGGTGACTAGCTCGCTTGCGAATCAAGTACAACTGCCGCTCGAAGTCATCGCCTTCCAAGCCTTCGCTGGCCGCGATAAACAGCTGCTCCATGTGCGGCGCCGCGTGCCGTGCCGTGGGGCCAACGTCGGCACCGTCAGAATCGGTCGGAACGAGCCTCCAACCGACCAGTCGCTGCCCTTGCTCGGCAATGAGGGTCTTGACGACCTGTTTGCAATGCGCTCGCTCGGCGGTGTCCTGCGGGAGAAAGACCACGCCGGCGCCAAACTTGCCGGGTTCGGGTAAATCGGTTTTCAGATCGACACGCGCGACTTTCGCCAGAAACTCGTGCGGCAAAGCTGTCATAATGCCGGCACCATCGCCCGTGTTGGCCTCGCAACCGCACGCGCCACGATGTTCCATGCTTTTGAGTACCGTGTAAGCATCCTGAATGATCTTGTGCGTCCTCTTGCCTTTGACATGCGCAACGAAACCTACGCCACAGCTGTCGCGCTCTTGAGCCGGATCGTACAACCCAACCTTCTTTGGAAAACCAATCTGTTTAGGAACGCTCATTTGTTTCACCATTTCACAATGTCAGGAAAAGCCTGACCTGAATCGGCAGCCACGAAGCAATTACGACTTCGTACGCTACCCAGTTATCTGTTTTTCTCGTTCCAATTCGACCCGGTGGACCGAGTGGCCATTCGTTTCGGTCGATGCACTGTCTTGTGGCGCGCTTGCGTCTCTTGTGCCCCGCAACAATTGCTCGAATCGTTGCGCTGTTTTACCAAGTTCGGCGCCACGACGATGGATAATTCCAAGGGGGCGGACGAGTTCAAGATCCGAAAGTTCTGCGGTTGCCAAACTTCCAGCAGCCAGTTCGCGGGCGACCGTCGGAAATGGTAACAGCGTCACACCTGCCTCAATCTCGACGGCCCGTTTCAGTGTCTCGATATTGTCAAATTCCATCACCACATCAACTTGCACCTGGCGTGATGCCAGAGCCTTGTCGATCTCGTGCCGGATCTGCAAACCGCAGTCAAGACTGACGAAAGCTTCACCCGCCAAATCCGCGATCGCGATCTGCCGATGGGCGGCAAGCCGATGACCGGGTGAACAGACAAACACCATCGGTTCGTCACGCCAAGTTAACGACTTGATCGTCCGAGACGCTCGCGGATAACTGACCAACCCAAAATCAACACGGTCGTTCTGAACCAAGTCATAGACTTTGTCAGGATGCTGATACTGTAGCCGCACATTGGCCTTGGGATACTGCCCAATAAACCGCTGGACGAACTGACTCATATGGCTGAGCCCCACTGAGTAGATCGATGCCACGGCGACGCGCCCCGCCACCTCGTCATGCAACGTTCGTACCGACTCTTCCAATGCATCGTAGCGCTTGACAATCTGACGACATCCGTCGTAATACGTTTGACCCTCTTGAGTTAGCACGAACGGACGCTTCGATCGATCCAGCAATCGGACCCTCAAATGCTCCTCGAGTTGGTGGATCATGTGACTGGCACCCGACTGTGTCATGCCGTTGGCATCAGCGGCCAGAGAAAACGATCGCTGGCCAACAACGTCACAGAATACTCTGAGGATCTTTAAATGCATCGAAAGCCGATGTCCGATAAGCAGTAGGAATGCAACGTGCTCGCAGAATTAGTAGCGAACATGCCAGCGTATTCGCTTGATGGACCAGCGTCAACCGGTGATGGGACCTGGCGACTGTTGTCCGTTTTCCAGCGGGCCGACCCGATCGATGGCTCAGATCGTTGCCAGGGTCGGGCGGGCCAATCGGGAGACATCTGACCAAGAGTGGCTTCTATCGGAACATTTAGGCCTCTCGTCCTGGCTGGCCCGCGAGGTGGTCGATCGTTTCATGCAAGCACTGGCGCTGTAAGTACCTTCAACGACGTACCCACCCCAAGGACCGGTGAAATTCGCGCCCCCTCGGTGGTCATCGATCTTGCCTCATCGGCAAATTCAGCTTAACATCAGATAAGTTCCAGGCTTAAGCGAAGCTGCGGAATGCCTACTCTTCTCTATCTTTACAAAGGAATCGAGTATGCGCGGATATCGCATTTTCTCGTCGAACTTCTTTGCGGCACCTAAACTTCGTTTGGGCGGCCTTGTCACTGCTGTCTTACTGGTCGCGTTTTCGACTGGTTGGCT
>JASLRF010000280.1 GCA_030744095.1 Pirellulaceae bacterium
CTCGCGTCGGTCCGCCTTCCCGTCGCCATTGGTATCTTCCGCGTAGAAAATCTCGGGAGCGCAGGTCACAAGCACTCCCTTCTTCCAAGGCATGACAGAAGTTGGATAGCCCAAGCCTTCGAGAAACAGCGTGGAACGGTCGTAACGACCGTCGCCGTTAGAATCTTCCAGGTAACGAACGCGCCCGCCGACCGTTCCGCCTCCGTCGGCGCCGCGTGGATAGTCCCCCATCTCGGCGACCCACAGCCTGCCGTCCGCCCCCCACGCAATTGCAATCGGATCGGAAACCAGCGGCTCTGCCGCCACGAGCTCGACGCGGAACCCCGGTTGAACCTGCATAGAGCCGAGCGACGCGGTAGGAGACTTCGGCCGCGACGGAACCGTTTTGAGCAGATCGTTGTACGCCCGGCGATCGACCAGGTCCGGCAGCCTGGTCGTATGCTCGTTTTGCACCCAAAGATGCCGAGAATGGAACCACGCACCGTTGTTCGTGCCGCTCCAGGCGATCATCGGAATGGCGCCTCGGCCCTGTCCGCGCAGATCCGACATCACCTCCTGCGACCAGCCTTCGCCCTTCGAGCGGAACAAGTGCAGCGAGGACCGCCGCTCGTCGGAGTAGATGACATCGTCGTAGCCGTCTTCGTCGATGTCCACGAACCGTAATCCGGCATCGCGTCCATCCGCATTGACGATCCGGGTCAAGGCGGGCAATGCATACGAAAGTTGTCGCCAGCGTTGCGCTGTGGAGTCCCAAGTAAAGATTGCCCGCGCCGCGGGATTTCCAATAATCACTTCACAGCGTCCGTCGGCGTCGACGTCTCGCAAGCGGACACCCTGATCGCGTCCGCCGCGGTCCGTCATGACCGGCTGACCGTTCAACTCCAACCCCACAAGCATCTGCTCGTCTTTGACCCATTTGGAGCCATCAAAGTGCCACACGCCTGCAGTCTTCTCATTGTGAACCAACAGGGTCGCATTTCCGTCGGGTCGGAGCACTCCGAAGCGAACACCAGCGTCGTGTCGTCGGCCGGAGGCGTCGGCGTCGACCAGCACAACCGGAAAGTCGCCGTCGATCCACTTTCGGTCTTCCGGCGACCAGAGACGCGTGCGACGGAGCGTTTCGTTGCCGATGACCACGTCCAGGTAGCCGTCGCCGTTCAGATCGAGCAAGCGAACTCCGTTGTCTCCACCGTCGTTGCCACGGAGTGGCTGTCCGGCAAGCAAGTGCTTGACCAGGCGTTCGTGACACTCTTTGAAATTCAGAAACCGCACCTTGCGGCCATGCTTCTCGACGGCATGGTCGACCAACTCGGCGACCTGGCCCGCCCGCATCCAGCCGACAGGGTGAAAAACGAGGTTAAACGTGCCCTGCTTGATCACCACGGCATCAAGCCCCGCTTTCATGTCTTCCACCGAACGCGCGTTGCCCGGCTTGTTCAAGTATTGCGCCTCCCAGTCGCTGGGAGTCGCACAGGGGAACTCCCAGCACAAGCGCCCAATGACATACGGATACGGGTAGTTCTCGATGGTGTTGACAAACGACTCGAAGGGAATGTACTTCCGGAATTTCTCGCGCCCGTCGGCGTCGGTGACCAATTCGCTGGGCAACTGCGGATCGTCTGGCGTGAGAATGTTAAACACCGAGCTGTCAATTCGCAGAAACTGCCCGTTGGCGTTCGTCTGGTTGAAGATCTCGGCGTAAAAGCGAGGGCTGGGCGTGTTGAGTGAATCGCAGCAGGGCACTCGAAAAGCAACCGCCGTATTGTCGGGCACCTGATTCATGACGTCGACGCAGTGATCATACGTTTCCTTCGCCGCCTCGAAATCTCCTCGCCGCAAAATCGGACACGGATGATCGTAGGTGTGGCATTCCAAACTGACACCGTCGGCCAGCAGTTTTGGCCAGTCGGGCAGCTTAGGATCGATCCGCGTGGTCATGATACTCAGCGGGGCATATCCGTAGATCTCCTTGAGTCGGCGAATCGCCGGTTGTAGGAATGAGACCCAAGGTTCGGGCTTGTTCATGTCGTCGATGGCCAGGACGACGACTGCCTCGACGCCCTCTTCGCCAACCCACTGCGGCGCGACGAGCTTCGCGAACGTACCGGAAACGTAGTAGGGATCACTGCCGTCCAGATAGGTCAGCCGGTTGCCGTCCGCGGCTGTGGAGTAGTTCGCGACAATGCCCGGCGACAGGACGACGAAGATCAGAGCCAGCAGACGCACGGCTGTTTCCCCTCTAGCGAAGTGACACGGCCAAGAGATCACTGCGTCGATTCTACTCGCAGGGGCAACGCATGTCCGCAATGACGATGGTTTTCCAAGAGATTTTGCGAGTGATTGGTCGTGTTGGAGAGTTGGCGGGAGAATCAAAGGGGCAGGAGTCATTTGTGCTTTGCACCCGAAGGACCGTCCCGACAAATGACCCCAGCCTCTTATTCGACCAACAAATGAACACGTTGTGGGTCGGTCTCTCGACCGGCCCACCTACGGCGGAGATTCTCAGGGTCACAGGGCCGCTGGCCGCAGGATTAAGACGCACTAAACGGTTACGTGCTGCGTAACTGCTTAGGATCGTTCGAGGAATTACTGTCCGATAGTCGCCTTTCGCTCCGCGAAGGGAACGTGCTTTCGCGGAGCGAAAGACGACAATAAAAGATCGAACACTGCTTAGTCTAAAAAGTCACGGTCTTTTAGCCGTTGCGGTACGTACTCTTCGGTCACATAGCTGATGTTCTTGCTGATCAACGCTTCCACCTCCAACTTGAAACCGTTCTTGAGCATCAAGTCAATTTCCTTCTGCCACGGTTTCTTGTTGATGAACCAGTGATAATTCTTGATCTGGTTCGCCCGCTTGACGTCGTTGTCATTCAACGAGATTTTCACACTCGGCGTCAACTCACACCGCTCATAGTCCTTGCTTCGCAACCCAATGTAGCGGGCATTGGGGATGGCCATGCGTTTGGACTCGTAGGCCAAGTTGATTGAACCCTGCTTAATCACACTGTAAATGTAATATCCCCACGGATCATTATCGAGCAGACAATAAACGGGCAATTTCAGCTCATTGTGCATCCGGTTCAACAATCGTCGAACACCTCTTGGCGGCTGCCCACCTCCGTGGGTGAGAATGCAGTTGTAAGTCCGCCAGAATTTGTCTTCATTGAACCGCCGCCACACCGTATCTTTTTCGACATGCAGAATGAACTTCGCAGAATGCTGCTTGAATTGCACTACTTCGGGTTCAGCAATTGATGGAATGGTGTAACCACCCGATCCCATTCGGGAACAGTCAATTTCGTCGCCACTATCGATTAGCGTGATCGGTCCGACGATCGACCCGGCGTTCTTGGCGTACAGATGCAACTCTTCGCGAAGAGCGTTTAACGTGACTTCCACATCTTCGATGATGGGATCACAATCTTTCTGCTCATCAAATGTCTCTTCCTTGATGCCGTCGATTGTATGCTTGAGCAGGTAGAACAGACCCCGAATACTGGTCGTTTTCCCTTGCTCGATCAGTTGCTTGCAGCCCGATCCCACGAGCAACGTTTGCATGTAGCTCTTAGCTTGGGAAAGGTTGAACAATTCGCGACGGTTCTTGGCCTTACCCATCTCAATGAACTTCTTCGACTTGTTGTAGCTCACATTCGATAACGATCGCGACGGCACTTCCAGATGCGGAGCTCTGCTGCGTGCGGCCGTCTGCACGACGGTGTCAGCCATGCCACGGATTGCCCCGAGCGTTTTCTGATCCGTTTTGGACAACTTTGTGCCGCCTGACTGTGTCTGCACAGCCTTCTTGCGAGCCTTCTTCGCCATTCGCTTATTCCCTCCCTAGGATTCCGATTCCGTGAATCAGTTTGGTTGTTTCTTGTGCGAACCTTCCAGCGGATGCAGGTGATTCAAACTGACTCAATCTCAAATTCTGATTAAAGGAGAGTTTTTTGTATCTTGCCGGACGAGGGGGTCTCGAGTTCGCCAGCTTCCTGATCGACAATGATCACGTTGTCGCCAAAGTCCAAGTCAGATTCGATTCGCTTGCCACGATTGTCGAATTTGGCATCGGCCTCCGAAGTCTTACGCTTCGCCACTTTTATCAGATGGCCGTAAAGCTTGTCTCGATCGGTGCCATTGATGTCGTTGACCGCGTCCGCGACTTCTCCAAGATATCGCAAGAAGATGCTGCGTCGCTCGCCTTCCTGTTTCACTTTCTGACGGCGACGTAAATACATCCCCAGCTTCCGGCCAACAGCTTGCAGACCGAGCCGCAGTTCCTTTTCGATCTCGGGATAGGATGCAATGGCTTCCTTCGACTCGCTGGTAAACGGCACCCAGACGCTCGCCATGTGAACCATGATGCTGATGGGACCGTTGGGAAACTGACCTCGAGATTGGCTCAACCCGTAGCTGCGCCAGTTCATCCTCGTTACGGCTTGAGTGATGGCACACCCGGCAGATTGAAACTGAAGCGGTACCCGGTTGGCATATCGCAGTACCTGCATCGATTGCCCCTCGGAGATATTGACGTTCTGCATGGCATCATGCAGCTTTTCGATCTCCTTCGCTTTGAATTTCGCCGGTGATTGTCGAGTTCCGAACCCAGATGCTTTGATGATCCGGTCAGCGGCATCCGGACCCAATCCGTCGAAGGTGTTGATGATGAATTGCCGTAGAGTGCGGGCGTCAGTTTGGGAGAGCAACTCGGCAAGAACCTCGTAACTAATCTTGGTGACTGTCGATCCACCGCCGTACGCCAAGCCAACTTCGATCAGAAACGGGTTGCCACGATAAACTGCTGGCGGTCGTGTCGCTGCCACATAGAACTCGCCAGGCACAACATGGTGAAGTCCCTTTAAGATCAAATCCTCACCGATCGGTGACAGACAATTCGTTGCCGGCGCCTTGATCTTCGTTTCTTGAATCGATCGGTACAGCGCATCGGCTTCTTGGCGGCCGATTCTTTTTGGCGAAGATCGTACCGTCAACCCTGCGCCTTCACAGATTCGCCGTGCGACCCCGGGAGTGACTCGCGAAAACGAACCGCCCAGAAACTGCGCCATCGTCGAATCGGACGAGTCTTTCAACATCGTCATCAAGCGACCGAGTTCGACACCGTAGGGATGCGGCTTGATTTCCTGAGGCTCTTCCGGCAGCTTTTCCGTCGACCGGCGATAGGTTCGCTTGTTGCCATCGGGGTCTTCGTAGTGAAACGTAACGTGCGGATTCGATATCGCCGTTTGTTCCAAGTAGTCATCCACGCTGCCACGGCCACGATGAAAGCGTCCTTCGAGTTCGATCGTGACACGTGTGCCACTGCGGACTTCCTTTTGCTTTGCGCCTTCGGTCTCATCGTAATGGGTGACCCATTCGATGCCATGTCTCTCGAGATACTTGTGACCCTTCTCACCGGGTGGAATATCCTCGCCATCGCCACGCTTGTTGAGAATCTCTGGACGATTCTTTTTTGTGTCGATCTGTAATTCGTAGTAATGCGACGGTTTGCGAATCGAAGTCTTCGAAATGATCTTGACCGGTTTGCCCGTGGTCAACATGCCGTACATGCCGGCGGCACTGATGCCGATTCCTTGCTGTCCACGACTCATCCGCAAGCGATGGAATTTGGACCCATAGAGTAACTTGCCGAAGATCAGTGGAATCTGTTTCTTCATGATGCCAGGACCGTTGTCCTGCACACCCACTTTGTATCGGTTGGTGCCGGTGGTTTCGATGTGCACCCAGATTTCGGGCACGAGAGACGCCTCTTCGCAAGCGTCTAGCGAGTTGTCGACCGCCTCCTTGACCGTGGTCAACAGCGCTTTACGCGGATTGTCGAATCCAAGCAAATGGCGGTTCTTGGCGAAGAACTCGCTGACCGAGATATCACGCTGTTTCGACGCCATCGACTCGGCCGTCACACGGCGACGTCGTTTGCCGTTACCCGCCGCAGTGCCGTTGGCAGAGTTTTGGCCGTTCGTTCCGCGCCGAGACTTCGATTTTGGATTCAACCTAGGCAATTGGTCCTCCTTCTTCGGTGCAATCACAGCCCCTGCCTGCAACCGTCCCCGCAAGCAACTCCCTGCTCAGGTGGCAATATCACTTGAAACTGGGACGTGGGGTAACTGACACGGGGGGGGACACGGCACGTGGGGCAACTGGCAATTGGCGCGGATTATACCGGTTCTAAGGGTCATTTCCCACCCGGCTTTGTTTCCCGGTCCGGTAGGGCAGGTACGATTGGCACGACGAGAAAATAAAGACTCACCAGAACCATACGACCTCGCCGAAACATCTTTACAGCGGCCCGCTGAGCAGAGTTTGCAAGTGATGGCACGGTCAAATCCGCTAGCAGGTGTGAAAACTCCCACCAATCGGAATCGCAAACCGCCCATTCATTATTGAGCATTGCCTGGCCGGTACGAACCTACCCAAGAACAAAAATCCCACCGAGCGCTCCCTCCCGCAATCACTCACCCATTGGGGAAGGAACTTACCAGCTTCAAGGAGAGCCTGATGCTTCACTTCTTGCTTCGTTCTACGTTGATCGCGCTGGCGCTGGTGGCTTGCTCGAGCTTCCTCGATGCGACCACGAAAACCGCAACGGCACAGCATAGGCGTACTTGCGTCAATTGCGGCCAAATCCACAACGGCAGCCCAGACCTGTTTTACAATTTCTATGCCCAAGCAAATTGCGGCGGTATCGCCGCGCAAATGTACATGTCACCCGGACCGGTCCCGGCGTCCGTGGGCCACACCTACTACACCTACCAACCATTCATGCCGCACGAACTGCTGTACAAGCACTCGCGAACATACCACCGCTACAGCGATGAAGGCCGTGGATTCACGCGAACACATGTCCGTTGGTGGTAGGCAATTTTCACACGAAACAGTTGAACCGACAGCGCAGGTCGAAAGGATCCCCCGATGAAGAAACTCACTCTTCTGATGTTTGTCGCGCTGATTGCCAGTGCAGTTTCGCAGACGGCCAGCGCCGCGGATTCCCAACGGCGCGCGCTCAGGTATTCGCGCGTTCGCCCCTGGCATGGCGAATATTCCAACACCAGCCGGGGAGGTCCGGTAGCATTGGTCGTGCCACCCACTGCCCACATGCAAACGAAAATGGGATGGGGTGTCGCGCAGAGTAGCATGTCGCCGATCTACCATCGCTACTATCGGAACTACCAGGGTGAAATGGAAATCGGAGGTTTTCCCTTTCGAGGAACACCAAACTGGCCCAGCCATACCGATCAGTTTGGCATCTATTACATTCGTGGCCCTTGGTAAGACAAGTGACTTCGCCGGTTCGATCGGATCAGAAAGACTTTTCCAATTACGTAACCTGGCAAGAACAACAAAGGCGTCCTGATGCTACGGTAGCAGGGCGCCTTTATTTTGCGCTCACCGATTCGTGATTCTCAGTGGGCAAAAGTGATATTAAAAAGACGGCGCCCCGATCAATATGATCACGGACATTCTTGGATATACGGCACGTGTAATGCGCGCAAGCGCACAATTCTAAGACGGGTCCCACGAACGGCTTGTGCACAGCTAGCACAGCGATTCCCAACTGTTCGGCACGACGTATGCGTTTCCTCAACCGCCGAAAGAAAGCGCCACAACGGGGAAACACTACCAACGCAAGGAGGTCAACACCATGTTCATTCAAACACTGTTAATCGGTGTGGGTACGCTTGTCGCCCTCACCGCGATTGTTTGGTCCATGATGCCCTTTCGACATATTGAGCCGTCGTTCGTTTCATAGGGCGGACATGAGACGCGCAGACGCGATCGACGTCTGATTTGCGAAAACCGATTACCGGGAGCGCTCGAGCAATTCACGGAACTCGCCTTCCAGACCACTCGCTGCCAGATCTTCCGTCGCCTGTAGATAACGAATCAAGTCGGCGGTGGCCTTCTTATCACCTAATTTGAAATGGGCCAGGGCGACGGAATACTTGGCGCGAAACCAACGGGCTGTGCGAGGCCTCGTCTTGGTGGCAACACGCCGCCATTGAGACAGTGCCAACAGCAGCTGCTCGCGATCTTCGTTCAACAACAACTGTTCAGCATACGCGACCTGCACGGTCGCCTGATTTGTGTACTTCCGGGCCAAAGTGGCATATGCGTTGAGAGCTGCTTCGCCATCGCCTAGCCTGACCAATGCGGCGGCACGGATCATTGCAATGCGCAACTGTTGCGTGGGATCGAGTTGCTCGTCGGCACGTAGCAACCGATCAGCAATGTCACGCTCCAGCGTCCCGATCGAGGCCGCTAACTGGGGTGAATCTGCGGCGGCTTGTTCGATGCCAGCCAGTAGTTCGAGCAACTGACCCGTCGAGGTGTCACCGATTTCTGCAAGCAATCGCTGTGACTCCTGTTGACCGTTCGGTTTCTTGAGCACGGCCAGCA
>JASLRF010000281.1 GCA_030744095.1 Pirellulaceae bacterium
ACCGATATCTCGTGATCGTGATGATGCAACACTGCCGATTCGATTCTTTGGCGGTAGCATTCAGCAGCAGATCTCGCCGCTCTCTCATCACATCGTGTCAAAAGTACACCAAAATCTCCGCTACCCAACCGACAAGCGTGATCGCTCGGCTTGCTGTTTTCGAGCAGGATGCGGGCTAGCAATGAAAGTACGCCATCGCCTGCGGCGTGACGATATTCGTCGTTGACGGACTTGAAATCGTCGATGTCGAGCAAGACCAGAGAATAGGGTTGTCCGTTCTGGTCGCGCAAACCTTCGCATCGGGCATACGCCTCGTCGAAAGCCTCGCGATTGCCCAGTCGTGTAACAGCTTCAATGCGAGCAATCTGCTCCACGGAACTCGCTTGGGTAGCAAGCTGAATTATCTTCTCTTTGCCAGCATCAACTTCGTCCCGAACGACTTTGTTTTCCGTGCGGAGTTCACGAACCATGCCCAACAAAGTGCCCGCGAACTGCACAAGTAACTCAATATGCTTGATACCGTCGAGTTTTGATCCAAGTGCACTACTCTTTTTTCGATACGCTTCAAGACTAGACTGCTCCTTGGTCAAAAGATCGTCACACGCGGCCATGAGTCCTGCAATGGTCGTGTCGATGGTGTGCTCGACGGACTGATTTGCCTGCTGAATTTCGTCAAGCGTAGAAACGTCAGACTGTCCAGCTTCGGTCGTCGACAGTGATCGCTCAAATCGGTAGAGTTGCTCAGAGTGATTTGACAGGGCCTTGCCTGCGGAGGCCAACAGGTCACAAACTCGGACGCTATCCAAACTCGTGTCTTGCTCGAGATTATCCAAAACCGTCAGCGCTGCGAGGATTGCTGGATCCTTCTTTCGACAGAAGAACCAGACGATTAATCCCAGCACGACTAACTGCAAAATTATGGTTACTGCGGACAAGAACATAGATCTGCCCAATCTATAGGAAATCCAAGCGTACGCACCATTGGCGGTTGCTGCGATACGTTGTACAAGCCTAGCCTTTTTTTGGGGTCAGCAACCTGATGCTCATGTCAAATGTGCTGATTGTAGGACGCCAAACGCGAAAAGTTGCGATTCAAATCAGGCCAGAGTTCGACGCTGGCCCTGCCATCTACCGCAATCGCAACTCGGGGAGGTACAATATGCCGTCATGACGACGGACTTGATACTCGGTACAGCAGGCCACATCGATCACGGGAAATCATCCCTGATTCGCGCTCTAACAGGCGTCGATCCTGATCGATTGCCCGAAGAGAAACGCCGCGGCATCACCATTGAATTGGGCTTCGCCGAACTGCTGTTGGACGATTTCCGACTGGGCGTCGTTGATGTTCCAGGCCACGAACGTTTCGTCCGCAATATGCTCGCTGGTGCCACCGGCATGGACATTGCCCTGCTGGTCGTCGCCGCCGACGATTCAGTCAAGCCGCAGACTCTCGAACATCTCGAAATCCTCCGCCTCTTGGATCTGAACGCCGGTGTCATCGCCCTGACCAAGTCGGATCTGGTGGACCCGGACTGGGCCGAGTTGGTTGAAGAAGAGATTCGTGCGCTGGTGGCTGGATCTTTCCTCGATCGCGCTCCGATCGTTCGTACGAGTACGGTGACGGGCGCAGGACTGGAAGAGCTGAAATCGCACTTATTGGAGGCCGCGAAGAGCGTCGCCGCGAGTGGCCGTCTGGAACGCGAGCGGGGGCCATTTCGCATGGCCATCGATCGCACTTTTTCGATCGCGGGGCACGGCACCGTCGTGACAGGCAGCGTCAGCAGTGGGCGCGCGGCGGCTGGTGATGAGCTGATCCTCGAACCAGGCAACCTGAAAGCGCGAGTGCGCGGTATTCACAATCACGACCGTTCTGTCGACGAAATCCACCGCGGACAACGCGCTGCGATCAACCTGGGCGGCGTCCACCATGACCAGATTCGCCGAGGCCAAGAACTGTGCTCACCAGGCCACTTGGTGCCGAGTCGATTGATTACAACGGAACTGACCCTGCTCGAAACAGCACCTCGGCCCTTGAAGAACCGCTCAAGGGTGCGCTTGCATGTAGGAACCGCGGAACTACTCACGACCGTGCGACTGCTCGAAGCCGATCAATTACAACCAGGTCAATCTGGGTTTGCACAGCTGTTTCTCAGTGAGGCGGCCGTCACTGTCTGGAGCCAACCGCTGGTCATTCGCAGTGAATCGCCCGTCATTACCGTTGGTGGTGGTCGCGTGTTGGATCCCGATGCACAGCGGATTCGCAAGCCCAACGAAGAGACCATTCGCATGCTGGGGCACTACCGGTCCGATGATCCGATTGAGCGAGCATCAGCGGCGTTATACTTTGCCGGGCTCCGCGAGTGGAAACCAATCGACCTTGCGAGAACCGCGGGTATCGAGGCCTTTGAGACCGCGACCGACGCGTTGCGCGAGCGTGGTGACCTGTGTGAAATTCGAGTGTCACCGACCCGCAATCTGCACGTCCACGGATTGATTTTGAAGCAGCTCTGCAAACGAATTGCCGTCGTGCTCAACCAATTGCACGACGAATTCCCATTGCGAACTGTCTTTGACCGCTCGGTGGTTGCCAATCGTTTTCGCTATCTTGACGAATCAATATTGCAGGCGTGTCTGAAACTGATGGTCAGTGAGCAGCGATTGAAATTCGGTCCCACCGGTATTTCACTCGTCGGCCGTGGGCCCAAACTCTCTCAAAACGAACAAAAGCTGTTGAACGAACTTGTCGACAGATTCCGGGCTGCGGGAATCCAATCTCCATCCATCAAGGAATGTCAGAAGCAGACCACCAAGAACCAGGCTGCCGTCGGCCAGCTCTTGGCGTTGGCCGCCGCCAATGGCGATCTCGTGGCATTGACCAACGATGTCTATCTGCACGCGGAGGTCGAAAGCGGCGTCCGCCAACAGTTGCGCGACGCCTTGGCTACCAATCGTAATGGCTTGACGCTGAGCGAAATCCGAGAAATCCTGGAGACGACGCGAAAATATGCCGTGCCGCTGTGCGAATACTTAGATCGGATAGGATTCACGAAACGACAAGGCGACGTTCGCGTATTGGCGGAAGCACGTCCCTGACCACTGAAATCAACTAAAGACACCAAACTCCCATGCAAAATCCACTCAGAAACATTCCCTCGGTTAACGAATTGCTGGAGATCCCTCCGTTGCGCGGCATGGTCGATCGCGTCAGTCACAGCGTCGTGGTCTCCGGTGTACGGACGTTTCTGAGCGACTTTCGCGACGAGGTTCAAACGGCCGCATCAGAATTCAAGGTCCCAACCGCTACTGAATTGGCTGAGCGGATTGCTGAGTGGATTGTTAAGGATGAAACACCGTCGCTGCGACCTGTGATCAACGCCACCGGCATTCTTCTGCATACAGGGCTGGGACGTGCTCCTTTGGCAGGTGAGGCCATTCAGGCAATGAGCGAAGTGGCGGCGGGATACTCCAGCGTGGAAGTCGATTTGGCGACGGGAGAACGTTCACAACGCGTGCTGGCGGTGGAGAGCTTGTTGACT
>JASLRF010000282.1 GCA_030744095.1 Pirellulaceae bacterium
CCAAATGACGGCAGTGTGTGCGTCATGGCCGCAGGCGTGCATGACTCCGTCACATTGGCTGCGGTATTCTACCGACTTGGTATCGTGGATTCGCAGCGCGTCGACGTCCGCGCGAAGGGCCAGCCATCCAGGCCCCGCTGCCTCGCCTCCGGGCAGATCGGCGATCACGCCTCGGCCTTCAGGCCCCAGGCGAACCTCGAAGCCATCGTTGCCCAAGAGTTGATATAGATACAAACTGGTCGCTTGCTCTTCACCGGAAACCTCCGGGTTCATGTGCAAGTGACGTCGTAACGCGACGATCTCCGAAACGCCGTCGGCGATCGCGCGGTCCAGCTCGTCACGCCAATCGTGCGACATGGGTTGCTCTTTGGGTGTGGCTTAGGGTTCGTTGCCCTCTTCATCGGCTGCCTGTCGTAGGATTTCGCCAAGCCAACGGCCCCAGACAAGATAATGAAATCCAATCACGCCGAAGAATATTAACCCACCAAAGACAATGGCGAAGCCAATCCGACCGGGCAATAGCAGCAGAAATAATGTCCCAAGCATTAACATCATCACCGCAGCAATCGTCGAGAGCCCAGAGCTCTTGGGCGCGGCGGGCGGTCGTTGCAGAGGAGATTCAGGCATTTCCGCTCTTCAACAAGAGATTTGAGTTGATCTGACACATTCTACTCGACACATTCCGTTGCTACCAGAATCCCACGCACGACGTGCCGTATCGAATGCTCGTCGACATTCTCAGCGTCCATACAGCAACGGGCTTCGGCGATTTGCAGACCGATCTAACGATTTTATTCGCACGCACGGATACAACGTCGTCAATGACTGATGTGCGAATGTAGGCCGGAACGAGCACAGCAAAGTACCGGAAACGTCATAAGAAAAGGGCTCTGGTGCCGGAGCTGCGTCGCTAACGCCCCTTGTTACCGGCCTACACGATAATAAACGGCTGCTCGTGCGAGAACCGTGATTTTGCCGGAGACCAATCCCATCCTCCGATTGCATCGGTTCACACTCGGCAAGTCAGCATGATAGCTCCAGCGGGGGGCATGTTGACTCGCCTGCTCAGGCCGGTTATCCATGAATATCTAATTCGAGATGGACCATGATGCCAAATTCCAATCGGACCCCCCCCCACGATTCGAGTTCTCTTGATCGAAGATAACAAGGACGACGTCGTCCTTGTAAAGCACGCATTCGGTGAATCCACGAACTACGCATTCCAGATTGAACATGCCATTCGCCTCTCACGGGCGATCGAATTGCTTCAAGAATTCAGTTTTGACGTGATTCTCTGCGACCTGACGCTGCCCGATTCGACGGGCATCGAGACCTTTCACGATTTGCTTGCCGCAGCGTCAGACGTTCCAATCGTCATCTTATCGGGTAACCAGAATGACGCCGTGGCTGTCGAAGCGATCGAGCAAGGCGCACAAGACTACATCGTAAAGGACGGGTTCAACAGCGAATTGCTGGTTCGCACACTGCGTTACGCAATCACGCGTCATCGCCTGACGGCCGAGCTTCAGACGAGCGAACAACGGCTCAGAATGATGGCTGAACAGTTGCCAGCGATGTTGTGGACGACGGACGCCGATCTTCGGATCACGTCGCTTCGCGGTCGAGAACTGGCGACGATGAACTTGAATGCCGAACAGTTTGTCGGCGCAGAGTTGAGCGAGCTGTTTCCATCCCGGACACCGTCGTTCGAGCACCCCTCGCTGATGATGCATCGCAACGCTCTCCAGGGAGAATCAAGCTCGTCCGATCTTCATTGGCATGGTCGTTGGTACCACGCCCATGTTCAACCGCTGGACAACGAACATTCTATGCCTGTCGGAGCAATCGGTGTCGCTTTGGATGTGACTGACGTCCGCAAACTTCGACGCGATGTCGAGGCAGCTCACTCGGTTCAAGAGCATTTGCTTCCGATTGCAGCACCCATTGTCCCGGGCTTTGATATCGCGGGGCAGTGTTATCCGGCAGAACGCTGCAGCGGTGATTTCTTCGACTACATACCGTTGCAAGATGACCGTATCGCCATCGTTCTGGCGGACGTATCGGGCCACGGATTCGGCCCTGCGATCATGGCGGCCACGATCAGATCTTATCTGCGAACCGCCGCCGTGCTCGGCAATCACGTTCATGAAATGTTGGCGTTGGGCAATCGGCTGTTGGCGGGAGATTCAGGGACCAACCCGTTCGCTAGCGTCTTTTGTGTGAGCCTTGACAGCCGGTCACGCACCATCGAATATGCCAGCGCCGGGCATCCGGCCTACCTGATCAGGCAAGGCGGCGATGTCGAAGTCCTGGAGAGCGCCAGCGTGCCGATTGGCGTGCTTGACGACGAGGTGTTTCCGCTATCCAAGCCAATTCGATTGCATCGAAACGACATTCTACTAGTGGCCAGCGACGGCGTTTTCGAAACGCGACGCGATCATAGCAGTTTCTTTGGCATCGAGCGGGCGATGGACGTGATACGAACTTTCAGCGATCAACCAGCAAGAGAAATTGTGGCCCAGCTGTACGCCGCAACGTGCGACTTTGCTAGTGCAGAGTTGGATGACGACGTCACAGCCGTCATCATAAAGGCAGAACGCGCCCCTAACTAATGCCGGACGAATTATGCGTCCAGGGACAGCCCGCTGGACGGTTTGCCCTCCAAATCAATGTCGCCGAGCACGGCATCGCCGAGTACGATGGCAGCCTGGGAGGATGTGATCTCCTGAGGTCGATCCACCATGGTTTTGGGAACCGGCGCGTTGGGCATCTGCTCGCAAACGTCACGCCATGTTTCCTGCTCGATTTCAAGCACTTTGATTGCTTCGCCGACCTTAGCTCGATCACGATGGAGTTGCGCTTCGGCCAGTGTCTTGAAGAGAAACATATAGATCCCGGAAACGTTGCGTGTGAGTTCCGAATCGTCTGGCCTGATGGCAGCTAACAATTCTGAGATGATTTCGCGGCAGCGAATCAGCGCGATGTTCGCTTCCGAGTCAAGCTTCTCCTCCCATGAGTTGAGCGCCTGTCGGGCGGCACCCAACGCGGCCTCGATCAACATCAACCGCAGCTTCTGCGGCGTAGCTGTGAGAACTTGCGATTCGAGATACGAGTTGCGGGGATCGGTATGCATTGGCGTCCACGGTTATTGGCGAGAGGTTTTTTTCTTTATATCGGACCATCTCGGCGGCGGCGTGAACCAAAGGTCGCCACGACAATGCACGCACCAAAAATACATTGGCCGCAGTGTCATTCCATCAGGACGTGAACGTCCGCACTTGTCAACCACTCGCCCGTTCATTCGATTCAATTGCTACAACCGAACAACTCTGAATCGAATTGGCATCCGCGTGCAGGCCAACGATCGTCTTAAGGCGACGGGCAGATGGAGACTTAACTGTAGGACGGGTATGCCGAATTCTGCCGCTCGCCTCAAGTCAGCGCCACCGCGTACTTCCATCTGGCGGTATGTGGCATCGTAGAACGTGCCATCAGGCGTTCGATTCGAAGTTGATCGGCGGACATCGACAGTGATTGAGCGACCGGACCCAATGTGGGATCGAGAACGAGGGCGTAACGCATCGCGCCGAAACGACCCACCGCAGTGTTCGGGTTCTCCAGTGTGTAACCGTCGGCCCGATAACTGCTGCCTAGAGTTTCCACTGATTCGTTCACGCGACAGGCAACGTCGAACACAATGCCACCTTGGGGTTGGGACACTTCAACGCTCATCGACCAATGGCAGTTTCCTGACATGCCAACAAGCAAAGCGACGCGCTGATGGCAAGTTTCTTGAACGCTCAATTGCTGAAAGGCGGGACTGGGTGGCCAAGGGTCGTCTGGCTTGCCTTCGGCCGATTCGAGCAACGTATGTTCACCCTCTGGCTCGATCAATGTCACGACATGCGCGTAACGATCGCATTGCCAACTGAACGTGGCCCGCAATCCCACACCTTCGGCGAGCTTGAACTGGATGGACTCGCCGCGTTTCGTCATGGCAATACCGTGTGTGACGATGTGGAGATCACCTACCTAGGTATCATCCTGGCCAATGCGCCACCGCAAGTAAGCGTCTAGAAACTCCTGGATGTTACCATCGAGGACACTGCTAAAACTGCCCACGATATGGCCGGTCCGCGCGTCCTTGACGCGTTGATCAGGGTGCAGAAAGTAGTTTCGGATCTGCGAGCCAAACCCAACACGCGCTTTGTTCTTATATTTTTTCGCGTCTTCCGCTTCGCGTTTTTCTTCTTCGGCGCGTGCCATTCGAGCACGCAGCATCTTCCAAGCCGTGGCGCGGTTTTTGTGCTGGCTGCGCTCGCTCTGGCACTGTGAAACCGTTCCGGTCGGCAAGTGCGTCAGACGAATAGCGCTGCTGGTTTTGTTGACGTGTTGACCTCCCGCGCCGCTGGCGCGAAACGTGTCTTCGCGGACATCGCTCTTGTCAATCTCGATTTCGATGTCATCGGAAATCTCTGGTGACACGTCCACCGCAGCAAAGCTCGTCTGACGTTTTCCGTCGGCGTTGAACGGACTAATTCTCACTAAACGATGCGTGCCGGTTTCCCCCTTCAAGTAACCGTACGCCATCGGGCCGCGAATGGCGATCGAAGCATTCTGAATGCCGGCCACTTCGTCGTCCTGACGATCCAAAAGCGTGCAAGAGTAACCATTCTTTTGCGCCCACTGGGTGTACATCCGGAGCATCATCTCTGCCCAGTCGTTCGCGTCCGTTCCGCCGTCGCGTGCATAGATACTGATCAAGGCACCGGCCGCGTCGTTGGGACCGTCCAGCATGGCGGCCAATTCGAGTTCGTCGAGGACCTTCTCCAGCCTGGAAATCTCGGACGCCACTTCGGTTGCGAATCCCTCGTCTTCGGCCGCCATTTCCAGTAGGCCCGCCAGATCTTCGCTCGATTGAAGCGTCTCTTCCAGCGGCTTGAGAATCGTCTTCAACGATTTCAATTGGCCGACGGCCAGCTGCGCCTTCTCCTGGTTGTCCCAAAAGCCAAACGCTGCCATCCGCGTCTCAATCCCTGCGACCACCTCTTGTTTGCCGACGTAGTCAAAGACTATCTCGTAGCTGCAAAATGCGCTGTTGAATCGAATCGGCTCGACCGCTCAGTTCGGGATCCATTCTTTCAGTCCTTGTGTTGAATGAGTTCTTCGAATCATACCGTTTAGAGGCCCGCTGTGACATGGTGCTTGCATCGCAATGTTGGCAAGACAAACAAACAAGCAAGCGGACAGCTGCCGTGGCGGGCGATT
>JASLRF010000283.1 GCA_030744095.1 Pirellulaceae bacterium
CCGCGTGTTGTGTGCATGTTCGCCCTGCCGCTGCGGGTATCGGAATCGCGAGAGCACCACGGTGCGTCCGTAGATCAGGCCGGCGTTGGCGGTAAAGACCATATCGGGCAATCCCTGCTGCGGCGTTTGCAGCGAGATTCGGGTACCGCAATCCTTCAGAATCTGCCGCAGTGATTCCCATTGGCGCATTGCCAGTGCTTGGTCTGCCTGACGCGCACGACTCATCCATGGGTTGATTTCGTATTCGATACCGAAGAAAGTCGGCGGGCACATCAGGATATGAGGTTGTACTTTCACGGGCAGGGTTCTCATCCGTCTGTTTCTCTCAAGTCTGCCACAAGCCCTCGCAAGAATGGTTCGACATCGGTAACCAATCCAACCGTTTGGAACGAGCCTCGATCGCTCAACTTGATCACGGTCGATGGATTGATGTCAACGCATACCACGCCAACTGATGCTGGGAGCAGATTGCCAACTGCAATCGAATGCAAAGTCGTGGCGATCATCAGGCAGAACGACACATCCTGGATGCTCTGGCGCATTTCTCGTTGCGCCTCCAGGCAATCGGTGATCACTTCGGGCAGCGGTCCGTCGTCACGAATGCTGCCAGCCAGCAAGAAATCGACGTCGTGCCTCACGCACTCGTACATGATGCCGTGCATCAATTCCTTCTTCGCGATCGCTTGACGAATCCCACCGAGTCGGCGGATTCGGTTAATCGCCCGAAGATGATGTTCGTGCCCTGTTTCAACAATATCGCCACTCTCCAGTTTGACTCCCAAACTGGTGCCGAACAGGGCCTGCTCGATATCATGTGTGGCCAGTGCATTCCCCGCGAAGAGGCGCTGCACGTATCCATCTCGGATCAACTGGCAGAGATGTTCACCGCTGCCGGTATGGACCACAGCGGGGCCGGCAACGACCAGGATTTTTTCGCCATGGTGACGGCACCGGGCCATTTCCTTCGCGACTTGGGCCGTGGCGACTCCCTTCGGTTTCTCCGTCGACACTTGGCTGTTCATGAATTCGAAACCACGCGTCTGGGCATGCCTCTGTTGCGGATGTACACGCACACCGGCGTGGCCGACGACAAACGACTGCCCAACACATACGTCACTCATCGGCGCACAAACGGCCGAACGACTATCCACGTCGACGACAATGCCGCAGTCCATCTCCTGGCAATCAACTTCGACCCAGTCACCATTGAGCCGCACTTCTGTCCGCTGGTTCGTCGTGCTGTAAAACCCTTCCGGAAATGCGCCAACGCAGTCTGCTACGACCAACTGGCAATCGTGCGCAGATACCGAGACGGCACCATGATCGGCAATGGTCGCCAGGATTTCGTCAAGCGTCGCTTGGCTGGCAGCAGAAACTTCAATCGATGCGTGGCTGGGGTCGTCGCGAGTTTGCCCAATGTTGACCTGGGCAATCCGGAAGCTGCCTCCAGCACCGGTAATACAGTCCAAGACCTTGGGGAGAATCAGGCTATCGATGATATGGCCCTGAATCTCGACGGTTTCGTGGAATTTGTCCGGTGTGTCGGACTGCTGGTTACTCATGGACTACTCCTTCGTCCTCATTGGCCTACCGAGGTTGCGCCGTGACTGCCAACCCACGACGTCCTATTCTAACCCTGCGAGCGTTTTTTCTGGTGGGACTGCGCCACATTGGCACCGGACAACAACCCGAAGCGTATGCAAAGAAACAGGTTGTTGCACATCCCCCGCTTGTGCGTCGAAATACCAAATCCATAGGAGACATGGCAAACTGTGTGGCCCAACTAGCCATAACTGTGGAATCTCAAACGACTTCCCAGGCCTAACCAGAACCGCTATACTTGGACGCTTCGCATCCACCATCTCCTCACAACTTCCGCAGGCGCGGGCCATCCCGCGATGTTGCAGAACGGCCGATTCACAAGCAGATGACTGATCCCCAGAAAAAAAACAGCTGGAATGAACTTGCCGAACAGATCGGCGCGGGGACTCCGCCGGAGACGCCACCAGCACCCGAGCCCGAAGAACCAGTTGCAGCGGCCACACCACCACCACCGCCAAGACGAAAGTCGGCACCAGTCAAAAAGAGTGGCTGGGGGGCAATTGCAAGCCTGCTGGGAATCGAATCCGCGCCAGAAGCCGACGCCCCTCAAGCCGACGCCCCTCAAGCTGACGCATCTCAAGCCGAGGCGTCTCAAGCCGAGGCACCCGCTCGCGATCCCGATACTGAGCCGGTCATCAAGCAAGAAGCACCAGCCGGCCCCGAAGAAGTCACCGAACCAGAACGAGATGCCGAGGCCGACGTTGCCAGCGCAGCGGACGTCGCGACGGAGGCCTCGTCGGACGCGCAAGAGTTCACTGATGTAGAAACTGACGTGTCAGAAGAAGCGACGGTCCGCTCACGTGGGTCGTCGCGTGGCCGACGACGACGAGGCGGTCGGCGCCCCGCGGAAGAGTCGCGCGACGATGTGCCCGCGTCATCCGACGAACCGGCTGCGAAAAGCGTGTCATCCGAGCCTGACCAGTCCAACGTCGACTTTGCTGACGACGAAGACCCGCTCTTATTGCAACATGAAACATTTGTTGACGAAGTCGATGTCGCCCACGACGACGAATCCGATTCGATCGATAACGCGGAGATTGCTCCGTCGGCCGAATCCGAAGAAGAACCTCCTAAGCGTCGGCGACGACGTGGACGCAAACGCAAACGCCGCGATAGTGCCTCGACCAACGGAACCGGCAAACGAACAAAGGAAGTTGCTGCGGACGCGGGTACAGCCGAGGAGAACGTCGTTTCCGACGAAGCAGGGGACGCGGTGCAGCCGAGCGGCGAATTAACGGACACTGAGAAACCTGGCGATAATCAGCTAGATGTAGACGAACGGGCACCTCGCAAGCGACGACGAGGCCGTCGACGTCGTGGTGGAAAACGTGGCGAAACCACCGCTGACGACGCAGCAACAGCAGAAGAAACGTCTGAAACCACCGGAAAAGTAGGCTCTGAAGCGACGTCTTCGTCCGAGGGTGAATTGTACGACGACGATGATCTCAGTGAAGAAGACGACTACGACACCGGCGAAAAACAGAAAGTCGCAACGGAAACGCGACATCGCAAGATCCCCACATGGTCTGACGCGATCGGCAGCATCGTCGACAGCAATTTGACCTCGCGGTCCAAGAATCCAAACTCGTCGCGGCGAGGACGCGGTGGACGTGGACGTGGACGCCAAGGTGATCGATCAAATTCGTGATTCGCGCGCGGTCCGCGGACGAGCTACTTGATGGCGATCGTCTGCTGCAAGGGTCGCAGCACGTTGTCGATCACATAGTCGCCGATCAAGCCGTTGCACACTTCCACAAGGCGCTCCATGGCGCTGACGTAGGATTCGCCCGGGTCCAAGCTACCGTACCGCCGCGCCGTCAAATAGACGCTCAACTGCTCTTCGGGAAACTCACCCGTCCGCACATGATAGGCCGTCGTACGCGTTTCAATGCTCAACCGACACTGGGTGCGGCATTCATCGTCTAGCGCCAGTTGGATCGATGGTTCGTTGCAAATCACGGTCGCCCCGGGGATGTCCGCCATCCGCTCGAAGGCCGGTGCCAGACCCAACGCCTCGACAAGCAACTGGTTATGGTTGCCACGATACGTGAAGTCGAACCCGTACATCACATTGAGTGATTCACAATCGATGGGGCTGACAGTCAAGGCAAAGGGAGCGACCTCCAGTACCATGCGGTGCTGCTCGAGAGCATCCTCGACGGAAGTTGGATTAACGAATCCAGAACAGACGCGCCGACCCTCGACCGTCGCCCAACGGTAACTACCGCGGTCCTTGTCCTCTTCGAGGACAAATTCCCCCCGGTCGCGATTGTAGAAGTTGCGCATACTGGGGTAGCGCTTCTGAATCTGCTCGAAGAAATGCAACACCGTTTCGCGGTTTTGAGGGAGGTCCATTTCCGTGTTGAGGTTGACATTTAGGTAGTAATCATCGCTCAACGAGGCGTAGTGATTCATGAGGAGCTCCTCAAAAGAAATGACCGGCCAGATCCGCCAATGAAATCGCGTCCACGATTGGAATCAAGCCACATCCAGTATAAAATGCCCCAGCGCCGACTGTCAAAACCGATACGCCGCAACGTTTCGGGATTTTCACCGGAAAAAGTGAGTTTTTTCACGTGCCAGGCCTGGCGGTGATGGGTGCGCGTCGTCCGCCTGCGAAAGACACTCTTTTCGCCCGAAACGTACGCGACTTTTGTGATCGCTCACATCAGAAATCTTATCCTGAAACTGGTTTCAAGACCAGGACGGTAAATGCGATGCAATGTTGCCTATTCCCGACGGAACTCGGCTGGTCTGCTGCGATTTGGAGCAATTCGAGTCTCAAAGAACTGAAAATTGGTCATCTCACCCCCGCTGCGGCTCTTCGCGGGTTGAGCGGGTTTCTTGAGCCGACCTCACCGTCAAGGGCGGCCCAGAGGCTGATCGTCCGCCTCCAACAGTTTGCAGAAGGAACCGGCGACGACGACTTCCTGGATGTCGAACTTGACACGCGTCATCTGACGGACTTTGGCTGTGCGGTTACAGCCCGTTGCCGCCAGATCGCGGCTGGGACCACAATGTCCTATGGAGAATTAGCCACGACCGCGGGCTACCCCGGCGCGGCTCGAGCGGTGGGAAGCGTAATGCGTCGGAATCGTTGGCCTCTGATCGTACCTTGCCACCGAGTGGTTGCTGCGGGTGGTCACTTGGGTGGATTCTCTGCCCCGAACGGCCTGGAAATGAAAAGGCGACTGCTGAACCAAGAAGGATCTGAGCTCGCCACAGTCTGAGGTAACCAAGCACGCCACGCGCCCGATCAGATGACCTGAGCCGTTTCCCGAAGTAACATCAGGCGGCATTTCCCTTCATCTTGACAGCCCATAAAACGGTATTAAGATTCAGGCTCCCCAAACTGGCAATCGTCAGTCTGGTTCAAGCACCCCTAGCTCAATTGGATAGAGCATCGGTCTACGAAACCGAAGGTTAGAGGTTCGAATCCTCTGGGGTGTACTTCAGAAAGCCTTGCAGTGCAAGGCTTTCTGTCATTAGAAAGGCAGGCATCGTCGAACACGCAGAATTCGATTTCACAGGATTTCACAGAAATCCTCCCTTTTTCACTCCTGCGACAGACCACGCAACTGTCGGTAATCGGCTCCACGCTCGCTTTCGTTGAACGCACGCATTCGTTCGATGAGATACGGCATGTCGCTCTTGGGAAAGCGGACGCTGACGGCAAACACGAACTCCGGTGAATCAACCGGAGCCTCGTCGATTTCGGCCTCACTAACTTTCCACTGATTCACCGACGCATCCCAAGGTCGGGCATCATATTCCCACCATCCAATCGTTTCGCCGTCACCTTCATCCCATTCCTTCCGAATGCGGTTGTAGAGTGAACCGATCTCGTCACTATACTCACCCGCCACGGCGTCCAGAAAGTCAGCAGCGTCGAGGGCAGTTAGGAATCCGATCCACGCTATTCCCGGTCGATTTTCCTGACACGAATTCGTCGTTTCGATCCCGGTCTTCCAAATCTCCTCAATCAACGGGGCGATCTCCTCGTCAATGTTCGCCACCTGATCCCCAACGCTCACGACGACCGTCGAATGCTCAGTCATCGCCATCTCCATCGGAATCAATGGCTTCGAGGTGAAACAACTCCTTGGCGAGGCGAGCGACTTC
>JASLRF010000284.1 GCA_030744095.1 Pirellulaceae bacterium
TTTTTAAATTGTTTACGGTGGGGGTGGTTTTTTTTTGGGGTGGCTCCCCCCCCCAAACCCCGCCGGGGTGGTGGGGGGGTGCCCCCCCCCACTACGGCGACCGGAGTCTAATCGACAACCCTAGATCTTAGCGGTGGTAAAACATTAGCAGTGAATTATCAGGCGTCGAGAGTTTCAACTTGGATGGTTCATTGAGACGACAACGCACAATCGGCAAGACCGCCTCCGTCACAGGCTTTGGCCCGTGGAGCGGGAACGACGTTCGCGTCGAGTTTCGCCCGGCGCCGCCAGGGACGGGACTGGTCTTTGTGCGTTGTGATCTGGAGTCGCAGACGGCGATTCCCGTCACAATCGTTCATCGGATCGAGACGCCGCTTCGAACTACGCTGGCGGTTGGAGACGTCTCGGTCGAGATGGTCGAACACATCATCGCGGCTTGTGCGGGTTTACGGGTCGACAACTGTGAAATATGGGTCGATCAGGCTGAAATGCCCGGCATGGATGGTTCCTCCCTCCCTTTTGCCGAAGCGCTAGATGATGCAGGCATCTTAACTCAATCCGAGCTTCGGCCACAGTTGGTGGTGACCGAGCCGCTACGAGTTGGCACAGCCACGCAGTGGGTCGAAGCGAGGCCGGCGGACCATGCTGGCCTTTCCTGCGAGTATCATCTGGACTATGGTACCGGGCCGATTGGGTGCCAGACATACAGTGTGCAAGTGTCACCTGACGCTTTCAGAAAAGAACTTGCGGCAGCGCGGACCTTTCTGTTGCAGCACGAGGCCGAGCGGCTGAGGTCGAGCGGCCTCGGTGCCCGCGTTACCTATCAAGATGTGTTGGTGTTTGACGAGGATTCGTTGATCGATAACGAATTGCGATTTCACGACGAATGCGTACGCCACAAGACGCTCGACTTGATTGGAGATCTGGCGTTAGCGGGGTGTGACTTGGTGGGGCATGTGGTCGCCCATCGCAGCGGGCATCGGTCGAATGCCGAAATGGTCAGCGCCTTGTTGGAGAAAGAGCAGCGAATCCAAGAATACCAAAAAACTGGGTGAGCTGCGTCAAGGATGACGCAGTCGATGTCCCTTTGCGTGGCTGCGCAGGGGTTCCTCGTTGAGATGGATCTCGAATATGACAACTCAAGTGGCTGAAACTGCAGTGATCGACCCTCGGGCTGAAATCGATGTGGATGTCGAGATTGGTCCATTCTGCATCATTGGGCCCGACGTCCGAATCGGACGCGGAACACGTCTCGAGAATCATGTCACGATAATGGGTCATGTGGCGTTGGGAGTGCACAATCACGTCTATCCTGGTGCCGTGATCGGCGGCGCGCCGCAGGATCTAGCGTATCAAGGTGAAAGCACCGAAGTGCAGATTGGCGACTACAACGTCATTCGCGAAGCCGTCACGATCAATCGAGCGACCATCAAAGAGGACGGTGTGACGGTGGTCGGTGATCACTGTTACTTGATGGCGACAAGCCATGTTGCTCACGATTGTCGTTTGGGAGATCGCGTGGTCTTGGCCAACGGCGTATTGTTAGGTGGACACGTACATGTCAACGACGATGCAACTCTGTCCGGTGGAGTCGGCATTCACCACTTTGGGACTGTCGGCAGCTTCAGTTTTGTAGGTGGCCACAGTCGGGTCTTGCATGACGTGCCGCCATTCATGTTGGTCGAAGGTTCTCCGGCACGTCCGCGGTGCGTGAACGTCGTGGCATTGAAACGAAGCGATTTTCCCAACGACGTCATTAAGGCGCTATCCGAAACGCATCGCTTGCTGTATCGATCAAAAGTGGGACTCGACCACGCTCGGGAGATTCTTCGCAGCAACGGGATGTTGATTCCCGCGGTGAATCACCTCTTGAGTTTTGTTCAAAATCAACATGAAGGCCGCCACGGGCGCAGCCGCGAACGGAGGAAAGCCGCGTGAGTCGATTACGAGTTGCTGTTGTTGGCGCGGGCCATTTGGGCCGAATTCATACGCGTTTGCTAAGTTCCATCGAAGAAGTCGAACTCGTTGGTGTGGTCGACCCGGTCGAGCAAGTGCGAAACCGAGTTGCCGCCGAGTTCTCGACGCGCGGTTTTGCAAGCCATCATGAGATTGTGGACAAAGTCGATGCCGCCGTTGTCGCGACGACAACCGATCATCACTGGGATGTCGGCGTGGACCTGCTGAATCGGGGTATTCATACCCTGATCGAAAAGCCGATCGCACGAACGGTTCTTGAAGCAGACCAGTTGGTGGCTGCTGCCAGTCGCAGCAATGTAGTGCTGCAAATCGGCCATGTCGAACGGTTCAATGCAGCCTGGCAGGCGGCGACACCGTTCATTCGCCGTCCGGTCTTTATCGAAGCGGTCCGCTCGGGCGGTTACACGTTTCGATCGACCGATATCGGTGCCGTGCTGGATCTGATGATCCACGACTTGGATTTAGTACTCTCCATCGTGCGCAGTGAGGTTATCAAGGTCGATGCCGTCGGAACAACGATCTTCGGTCCTCACGAAGATATGGCGCACGCTCATCTGAAATTCGCTAACGGCTGCATAGCCAATCTGAATGCCTCTCGTACTAGTTTTCTGGCGCAGCGGAAAATGCAAATTGTCTCCGAACGTGCGTATGTTGGAGTCGATTTTGCAGAACAAACAGCGAAGTTGATTCGGCCTAGTAAAGAAGTCATGCGTCGTGAAATCGATGTCCGTCAACTGGATGTTGAACAGCGTCAGCGCATGCAACACAACCTGTTCACGGACTTGCTGCCGGTCCGCGAGTTGACCGTCGAACAGAACAACGCCATCTTTGACGAGCAATGTGACTTCCTGCATTGCATTCGCACGGGCGATACGCCTCAAGTGTCAGGTCTCCAGGCACGCGATCATCTGGTCGTCGCCGAACAGATCCTCGACCAGATTCGCGAAGCGCCACAGACGAAACGCTTTCAGCAGATGAGCCAGCGCGCCAAGCACGCGGCATAGTCAGCTTGTCGGTGCCGCTGACATCAATGGTTTTGCTTCTCGTCAATCGTTTCACTGTGGCGACACCGATTGGCCGGCTGCTCTCCGGCCTCGTTCAGAACCGCGAATGGACGCGAATGGGATGTATTGATCTGCATACATTGGCGTGCATTCGCGTCCATCTGCGGTTCCTCTGTCTCCGCGCGTCTGCATGACACGCGAATGCCCTCACGAAGTTCCCTATAGTATGCAAGGTAATGACAGCTTGGTTGATCTAAGGTTGACGAACGACTTGCTGAAATCCAAGTGACATTCTGCTGCCGCACGCTGGAAACCTGTTGCGCCGTGATTGGTTCACCCATCGCGCTGCGGTAGGATGATCTCCTTACGCCGGGGGTTTTCGACCTTGATCCGTTGCTACACGAAGGACATTCGATGGCCGATTTCAAGTATGCGTTAAACGCGAGCACGATTCGCCCGGCGTCCATCATGGACAAAATTAAAATCGCTGCGGAGGCAGGCTATAGCGGAATTGAATTGTGGCACGATGAAATTGACGATCACCTACATGCGGGCGGGGCATTGTCTGATCTACGCAAAGCGCTCGATGATCTGGGCCTCGCCGTGCCGACGACGATCTACCTTAAAGGTTGGTTCGAAACGACGGGCGACGAATATCTGCTTGAGCTGGACGAATGCAAGCGGCGTATGGAGCAATCCGTCGTGCTGGGCGCACCCTATATCATCGCCGGCCCGCCTGGGGGCGCCGCGGACTACGCGGTCGGCGCGGCGCATTATCACGAGTTGCTGGCGATCGGCCGTGAAATCGGTGTGATGCCAGCAATGGAGTTTCTCGGGTTTGTGGAACAGCTCAATACGATCGAAGATGCGCTCGACGTGATGACGCGTGCCGGTGATGAGAACGCGACGACGGTGGTCGATCCATTTCACATTTTTCGTGGAGGTGGATCGGTCGAGTCGCTTGCGAAGCTGGCCGCCCGTCAGATCGCCGTGTCGCACTTCAATGATGTTCCAGCCACTCCGGCAAGGGAGTTGCAACATGACAAGGACCGAGTCATGCCTGGCGACGGGGAATTCGATCTGAGCCGATATGTCGAATTGCTTCGGCGGATCGGTTACAACCGCTTCTTGTCGCTTGAGCTGTTTCGCGAGGATCTGTGGGCGCAAGACCCACTTGAGGTGGCGCGGGTTGGCTTGGACAAGATGCGGAGTGTCGTCGAAGGTTGACACTTTGGATTCCAACGAGGCAGAGCCTCGAACCAATCTGAGCTACCGCTCGGTCTTGTTAACCCGCTCCCCGACCAACCAGCGGTCGGTGCCCATCGCTAACACTTGACTCAAATACACTGTTGTGGCACGGTCTCCCGACCACGGTGGTGCATCACGACTCACCTTTCCTGCGAACGTGTGCCGGTCGGGAGACCGGCCCACAACATGTTGTATCATGTAAACGCCCCGCTTTGCGGAGCAATTCGACTACACGTCACTACGGTTGGTTGCCATCTGGGATGACCGGCTTTAAGCTGTCCACCCGAACCTCACCAATGCCTCGTAGCCAAGTTGGGAGTTTGCAGGATGGGTGGTCTGACGTGGATTGATTGGGCGATCGTTGTGATCTATGCATCCTCGACGCTCGCGTTGGGTTGGTACTTCAGCCGCCGGCAGAACAATACGCAGGAGTACTTTGTAGGCAGCGGCGGTATGAACTCGACACTGATCGGTGTGTCGCTGTTTGCCACGCTGTTGAGCACCATCTCGTACCTGTCCATGCCCGGCGAAGTACTCGGCAAAGGGCCCGTCTACATGTCGAACCTACTGGCTCTGCCATTGGTGTTCGTAATCGTCGGGTATGTCTTGTTGCCGGTTTATATGCGATATCGAGTGACCAGCGCTTATGAGTTGCTGGAAGCACGGCTAGGCTTGAGCGTCCGCATGTTGGGAGTCGTGATGTTCCTGAGCCTGCGATTGGTCTGGATGTCGTTGCTCGTCTATCTGACGGCCAAGGCGCTGACGGTGATGATCGGTGTTGGCGAGAACTGGATACCCGCCGTCGTATTTGTGACGGGACTCGTGTCGGTGACTTACGCTTCGCTCGGCGGCCTGCGAGCTGTTGTGATTACCGACTTAATACAAACAATTCTGTTGTTCAGCGGTGCCGTGCTCGTGATTGTCATGGTCACCATCGACTTTGGTGGTCTTGGATGGTTTCCTACCGAGTGGCAGACCAACTGGGACACACAACCACTTTTCAGTTTTGATCCGAGTACGCGCGTCACTGTTCTTGGTGCCATCCTAACGGTCCTTGTCTGGCAAGTCTGCACGGCTGGCGGCGATCAAGTCTCGGTACAGCGATTCATGTCGACGAAAGACGCGGCGGCGGCCCGTCGATCGTTCGCGACACAGATGATCGTCTCGACGACTGTGGCAATAACTTTGAGTTTGGTCGGTTTAGCTTTGCTCGCCTACTTTCAGGCGCATCCCGAGTCGCTACCAAGCGGTATGGATCTGAAAGCGGATGCCGACAAGGTGTTTCCACGCTTCATTGCATTTCATCTGCCCGTCGGCATCTCAGGACTCGTCGTATCAGCGATGTTTGCCGCGGCAATGTCGAGCATTGACTCTGGCGTGAATTCGATCACCGCAGTCGTCACGACGGACTTTCTTGACCGTTTTGGAAAGAAACCAGAAACGGAGCGAGGACAGCTCTTTGTTGCGAGGGTGTTGGCGTTTGGGATCGGAGCGACGGTCGTCGTTGGCAGCATGTTTGTGGGGCAGATTCCGGGCAACATTACGGAAGTGACTAACAAGACCGTCAACCTGATGGTCCCCATGATCTTTTCTCTCTTTTTCTTCGCTCTATTCGTACCATTCTCGAAGCCCGTAGCCGTGTGGATCGGCTGGGCATGTGGTATGACGACCGCGACCCTGATTGCCTTCTCCGGCCAGATCTTTGGAGTCGATCCCATCACAGAGCTACCGCCGGTCAGCTTTCAATGGATCGGTCCAACATCGTTGCTCGTCAACATCATTGTCGGGCTCGTCCTGAGCCTGGTTATTCCGTCGCCCAATTCGCTGCCAACGGAAGACACCAGATAACAGAGTCGGCGGGTGTCTATAGTCATCCGAGCTAGTAGATTCACAGCCTGGGTGTGAACAAAGCCTAACATTCACTTTCTGCTTCTGTTGCCAAAATGCAACGTCTGCGCACCGCTGATGTTGCTTGGCATCGTTGTCCTCTTAGCGGAAGAGCCCTCAGGGAATTAATCAGTGGCCATCCGCACCTCGGTAAAAGCCTTTGCATCAACACGTTGGTGCTTCCGCGCACCTGCCATACCTGGTGCTTCGGTATGCTCTTTGCAATTCCATCTCGCACCGATATTACCACGACTCAGATCTTCGGCGAATTCCTATGGAACCGAATCAACAACCTCTGTCGACCATTCGCTTGCTAGATGTGTTACGCACCATATTTCGGCATCGGACCAAGTCGAGTATCGCGTTTATCGTCGTTCTGGCGGCCGTCGCAGCTGCCACTATGTTGTGGCCGAAAACCTACGTGTCGGATGCCAAGTTGTCGATCCGCATCGGGTCAGGAGTCAAAATCGACACCACTGCTACGGTCGGGACGTATGTGTCGCCACATGAAACTCGCGAACGTGAGGTGAAATCGATTCAAGAGATTCTCAAGAGTCGTGATCTGATGGCCACCGTCGTTGACAGAATTGGTGCCGTCAAGATTCTCGGATTGTCAGAGACCAAAGTCGAGAGCAGCGTTTTGCAGGAAAAAGCCGTCAACAACCTCATTCGGTCGATCGAATGCACGGCACCCAGAAACTCCAACGTCATGACGATTCGCTGCAAGTCGGCATCGGCCGAACTAGCTCAGCGAATTTTGAAGACCTACTTGGATACATACTTCGCACGACCGTTCCATGTCGCCCGTAGCTCGTCTGCCTATGAATTCTTTATGGGACAGTCCGAGCAGCTAAGCACACGGCTCACTCTTGCGAAGCAGGAATTGCGCGATGCCAAGAACAAGATCGGACTGGTCTCCATCGAGGGGCAGCGACGGATGTTGGAGACACAGATCTCCCTCCTGCACGCCGAGTTGCTGGCGACGCAGACCGAACGAGCGGCTGTCCTGGCGAAGATCGCCGAGATTCGTCGCCTGCACCCGGACCTGACACCGATCGATCATGAATCAGCGACAGCGGGATCCGTATTGGCCACCGACAACATGCGAAGCGAACTCTACAAATTGGAAATCCAGAAGCGTGATCTGCTGTCGCGGTTGTCTTCTCGTCACCCGCGCGTGATCGCCATCATCGAACAAGTTGCCACCTCCAGTGTCCTGCTGGCGCAGCAGGAACTGGCCACTGCTGAATCCCAGGTGATGGTGATTCGCGCCAAGGCGGGCGAGCTTGCGATTCGGTTTGCCGAAGGACAAGCGGAATTGAGGGTATTAAACGAAAACGAAGTGCTGATCACCGAACTTGAGCGGCGCGTAATCCAACTGAATGACAGTCATCGGACATACACCGACAAGCTGGAACAGGCCCGCATCGACAAGGCGCTCGCCGCACAGCAGTCCTCCAATATCGAAATCGCCCAGACGCCCAGCCTGATTGCCAAACCCGTCAGTCCCAAGGCCGCGTTGATTATCGTGTTGGGTTCGCTTGCAGGGATGTTCGGAGCCGTCGGCGTCGCCTGCCTGACCGAGTATTTTGACGACTCATTCCAATCACCTGCCGACGTCGAACGAGTGTTGAATGTGCCTGTCGTCTTGTCGCTGCCATCATCGCCGAACTTCTTTTCAATCTCATCCTGAGGTGCTTCATGAGCCAAGTGTCCAACACCGGAACAATGCCCATTGCGGTCCCGGCACATCTGTCGTCGCCGGAAAGTGCACCGTATGCGACGCTGATTCGTCGTCTCACCACGACGGCAACCTCTCAAGCAATTGGGCTGACCAGCTGTGCCCATGCCGAAGGTGTTAGTACGGTGGCCGCGAACCTGGCCGTCGCCGCGGCCGGCGAGTCGGCGCGGCCCGTACTGCTTATCGATACCGACTTCGCGCAGTCGCCAACACAATCAATGTTCGGATTGGCACCGGGGCCAGGTTTTGTTGACGCATTGTCCGGTGAAACCAAACTACCGGAGTGCATCCGTTGGACCAGCATTCCCAACCTTCACTTGATGGGGCCCGGCGCACAGGCGGTCACGTTAGGCGCTGCTGGGGGCCCAGCAACATTCCACAGCCTGATCGAGACGCTCAAATTGGAATACTCCTGGGTACTGTTCGATCTAC
>JASLRF010000285.1 GCA_030744095.1 Pirellulaceae bacterium
GTCGCCGGCCGGCTGCGATCTCTTTCCAAAGACTCTGCTCGACTGCCGAGAGGCGGCTGGACGTCCGACTGGTCGAACGGCTTGCGGTCGAGCTGCTTGATGAGGACGAGCTACTCGCAGCGGCCGATGCCAACCCGCTACGAAGTAGGCCCAGGCTGGTGGCACTGTTGCTGACCGACGCATATACCAGCCCTTCGCCGTTGGAGACGAGTTCCTCTGGATCGTCGATCCTCATGCGAGCCAGCGCGGACTGGCCATAGCCGCTGGCAACCAGGTTGGCGGTCGTGATTCCCGAACGCACAAGCGGTCGAAATTTCGCGCCGAACGGATAAAAGCTGTCGACGATGCGGAGGAACTTCACGGAAGTTGTACTGCCGGTCGATCGGATCGTGAATGTGCGGCCGTTAATCGTAACGGTTCGTGGCGCTGGCGCTCCACCTGCCCCCACACTGACAACGTGGTAGGGATCGACGATACCGGGCAAGATTGTCTTCCCACGCACATCAATGACTCGAGCGTTGTCGGGGATTTCGACTTCCTTGCCCACGGCATCGATCTTGTTGCCCTTCAGCAAGACCACACCGCTGTCGATTCGTCCGAGTTTGCTGCCCGATTCGATTGTGCCTCCTCGCAGCGCAATAACGGCTTCCCCCGCGGCAACGACCCCGCAGGCAAAGACCGATGCGGCAAGCGTGACAACAATACCAAGTAAGTAATGTGCGATGCGATAACTCACGTGCGTCTCATCCTGCGACTGACTTGAAAGTCGGTGACTGTCATCATAAACGGCGTGTGTGTTGCTTGTCTCTAGCGGACGTTGCCGCCGTTGGTCAAAACCTTCTGCGGTCCGTGGCGACGTCGTAGGCGACTTTACCATCAATCAAAACGACCGCGACGTAATTGCGTGGATCCAAAATCGACCCGGTTGTAATGAGGATGTCGGCATCCTTGCCCTTCTCTAGAGAACCAACGCGATGATCGATCATGAGTGCTTTAGCCGGTTCGATTGTCAGACCGTGAATCGCTCTTTCCTCAGTCCATCCGTAACGAACGGCCATGGCCGCCTGGAAGAACAGCTCCTCTTGTGGAATCACGGGGGCGTCTGTGTTAATGCCCAGATTCACGACACCGCGTCGATAGAATTCCGCCACGATGCCGGTGATTTGTCCATTTTCCGGTTCGAGCCGAAATCCACGGGGGCCGGCCATGACGGGGATGTTACGTTTGATGATCTCTGCCGATAGTTTGTAACTATCAAACGTGCCATGGTCGATTACCACCTTGAGCTTCATTTCGTCATGCAGAATCCGCAACGTGGACTGAATGACTTGATAGGCCTGTGTGTGAACCACGACAGGAATCTCGCGGCGAAAGAGTGGTTTGAAATACTCCAGTCGCAGATTCAGACGAGGCTCCTGAGTGCGCCGGCCGGCTTCAAAGTCGTCCCATTGGCGCACATACAGCATTCCTTCGCGCAACTGTTCGCGGATTACGTGATTCATCCCCATCCGTCCCGAACCAACTTCGCCGTTGCGGCGTTCTGGGTTGCCTGATTGCGCGATTTTCAGCACGCCGGGAGCTCGGATCAATACATCCTTTAATTTGCCAGGCCCGGTCTTCATCAGCGCACCCCAGCCGCCCATGTTCGTGCCGCTGCCTGGAATGTAGCAGACCGTCGTCACACCCCCGGCGACTGCCACTTTCAGACGGTCGTTGTTGGGGACGATCTGGTCCCAAACCCGTAGTTCCGGATTGGTTTGATAGACCATTTCATTGATGTCGCCGAGAGATCCACCAACGTGGCTGTGGGCGTCGACTAGCCCGGGCATGGCGAACTTGTCGCTGTGATCGAGCACTGTGTAATCGTCCGGGATCTCAATCTCGCTCGACGGACCAATTGCCGTGATCCGGCCATCGGCAACCAGGATCACGCCGCCCACGATCGGATTTCCCGCGCAGGTAATGACTTTGCCGGCGCGAATCGCAATCCGCGATTCTTTCGCAGGCGCTTCACCTGGCGTGGACTCTGCCGCCGCAGCCAGCTGCACACAGAGTACCGCCAGGGGCAAGCTCAAGAGCCGTTTCAAAGCACCGTCTCGATTGATCACCGATCTTGCTCCTTTTCGTAGACCCACTGACCGTCAATCATCACGGCCAGGACACGGCTAGACAACTCAAACGGTGGACCGCTCAGCACAACCAGATCCGCGTCCTTTCCAACGGCGATCGAACCGAGCTGTTGCTCGAGCGACAGCAACCGTGCCGCGCCGAAAGAGAGGCCGGTCAAGGCGTCATTTGCAGCCAGCCCCTTCCGCACGGAATAGGTAACGGCCAAGGGAAGCGATTTGACGCCCGTGGTAGCCTGAGACCGAAAGGCGAATGGAATCTGGCGGTTTGACAACAGCTGTGGCAGATTCACCAATTCTCGATCCACAGTTCTGACCAGCGTTGGTCCGACGGCGACGCCCACCTCTTTCTCGGCCAACAAATCGGCCACGCGCATCGCGTCGTCGGCACCTGTAAAAATGACTCGCAACTTAAACTCGTCGCGCAACAGCTTGATTGCCTCGCGTAATTCGTTGGCTTGGTTCGCTTCCACCAGGGCGGGGATCTCGCCCGCAAACAGCGCTCGATACGGTTCCAGACTCGCCGACGACTTGGGCTTCGTCGGCTCCTTCGGTTTGACTGGTTCCTTCAGTTCGCTGGCCGCCGGTGTGGCTTTCTTCTCCTCCGCTTTCTTGTCCTCGGTCTTTTCGTCTTTGGCTTTTTCGTCTTCGCTGCCCGTGGCCGTGCTCGCCTTTTTGGTGTCGTCTGTTTTTTCGCCGTCCTTGCTTGTTGTCTTCTTTTCCTTTTCCGCTTTTTCCTTTTCCGCCTTTTCTTTCTTGGCCGCCTCGGCTGCAGCTTTGGCTTCCGCGGCTTTCTTGGCGGCATTATATTTCGCCAAGGCGGCCTCGTACTCCTTCATCTGTTTCTGGTACGCCTTGTACTGTTCTTCGTAGCGAGTCCAAGAATCGACGTACGCTTTGGCCTGCGTAAGCGACCGTTTTAGCGCGGGTATGATACTCGTCAAGTTGCCTTCAATCTTGAACCGCAGGGCAGCGGGGTCTTTGAGCACACGCAGTGTCTCGCCCAATTTGAACGCCACCAGGGGCGTCGGCGACGAGCTTGTTGAACCGAATAGCACGGTGGTGACGCCACCTTGTCGCGCCACGGCGACGGCCGGATCGCCGGAGTAGAGTTGCTCTCCCAGTTTGGTTTGCAGCGAAATCGTGCCGGATAGCGGGCCTCCAATGCCAAGACCCGTATGTAGATCGATGAAGCCGGGCACGATCACGCCGTCAGCAAAGTGTCGCACTTCGGCGTCCAACGGTGCCGACACATCGCTGCCCACACCGCGGATTAGCTTGCCATGTA
>JASLRF010000286.1 GCA_030744095.1 Pirellulaceae bacterium
ACTCCACGCAGGCAAAGGTATCAGTGACAGGAACGCAGGTATTCTAACGTCAATCTGGCGACGGTCATGGCCCGAAACTGACACACTGAATCAATTCAGTGCGCAAATTGCGACCATCCTCAAAGTGCCGTGGTTTTTAGCCAGGCCCGATATGCCGCAGCACGGAAACAACTTACGGCGTGGTGCCAGAATTGCTGCCATCGAAATGGCACGAAGTTTGCTGATTCCAGTGGCTGACTAGTGGAGCAAGTCAATTTGGCAAACAACCCGTTCCCTGCCGTGTCGGACGAAGTTGCTCCCATCAGACTTAACCATTCCGCGGAGAACTCAAGGACGAGGTCAGAATCATGTTAGTACTTAGCCGCAGAGTCGGACAACGAATCGTCATCGGAGAGAATATCACGGTCGTCGTCAACCGGGTGGCGGGCAATCGTGTCACGCTGGGCATCGAAGCGCCGGACAACGTTCACATCATGCGCGGTGAACTTGAGAGGCATCAGCGCGAGTTTAGATTTCCAGTCGAAGAACGCGTACTGGCAACCGTGCCCCTCACGTTGGAAGTCGAACGTGACGATCCTAACCCGTGTCTGCCGCGGTTGGCCCGATGAACTGTATCTCGACTCAGATCATCTCTCGAGCTCGCAAGGTCCTCCCTCTGACTCTGCAAAGTCAACCACCTTGGCGATCGCCTGGGCCACTCGGTTGATGGTCTCTGCGCCTTCCAGCAGGACCGGATGGTGCAGCAGGACTGTCTGATCGGCCGCCTTTTGAGCGTGTTCCATCTGGTCAGGTTTTCGACATCGGCGACCACTTCGCCGCAAGAAACCGCGAAACCCGATATCGATCGCTACACCTTCTGCTTGCAAGGCCTCTACGAACTGAGCGCGGGACCAACCGCCGCAAAGACCCGGTTCGAATCGCCAGGCGACTTTGTAGTAGCTTGCCTGATCCCCATCGGCTGGCAATGCGACCGGTGAAAGTGCCTGGACTTGCGTGCAAGCCGACAGGAGTTGTCTCACGCGTACTTGTCGCGTAGAGTTTCGTGCGCCCAGTTTGCTAGCTTGGGGTGCCAGTACAGCCGCTTGCAACTCGCTCAAAGGAAAAGCGTGGTTGCCCCGTTCGCAGAAGATCTTGATTCGTTGGAAGACATCTTCGTGAGGCGTTACGAGGGCGCCGCCACGTCCCGCGGTGAGCAACTTGCTGCCTCCAAAGCTGAGCACACCGACGTCTCCCCACGTTCCAGCCGGTCGCCCCTGCACGATGGCACCCGGGACTTGGCAAGCATCTTCCACAACGCGGACACCTCGTTGGGAAGCCAACGCGCAGAGCTTCCGCATATCCGCACTGCCACCGTGCAGATGGGAAACTACGATTGCTCGCGTGGTCGTGCTCATTGCGTCTTCGATTCGTTCGGTGGTCATGCACCAGGTGTGTGGATCGATATCGACCAGCACGGGGAAGGCACCCACGGACTCGATGCAACGAAAATTTCCACCAAAATCGTAGCCTGCTAGCAACACTTCGTCGCCCGCTCCGATCTTCAAACCTCGCAAAGCGAGTTCGACGGCAACAGTCCCGCTGCAGCAGGCCAGCGAATACGGAACCTGGTGCATTTGAGCGAGCAACTGCTCCAGACGTTCGATGTGCGGGCCGTGATAGCGTCCCCAACTGCCGTCGCTAACGGTTCGCTCGAGGGCTTGTCTTACATCGTCGTCTCTGAGCGGCCACGACGGTGGCCCTTCGGGGATTTCGGCTGATCCGCCGTGAATTGCCAAAGGACTGGAAATCACCATTGTTGCCACTCGATCGGAAGTGTATTGTCCTCAGCCACTCTTCTTCTGTCTTTTCGTATGTTGCGGAATTCCATCTCGTCTTGTTCCGTGCCCTTATCCTCTTGCAACGCGGTACCCATGTTGGCATCCTGGTTCCCGGCCAATCTGGATGGAGCACCCTTGCCGACGCGCCACGTTCAGCGCGTGCGGTTGGTGCCGACTGCCTTCTTGCTACTCACACTTGTCGGTTGCGCATCGACTGACTATATCACGATGCGCGAGGCTCCGCACAATCGGCTAGCTGGGCCATTGAGAATGTTCTCATTTTCGAGGCCAAAACCAACCCCGCGCACCGCACGACTTTTGCGCCGTTTCGCTTTGGACGAAGAGAAGCCGGCAGTCGTGTTGGCGGGTTTAAACCAACAGATTGTGGTAGATCCGCAGCCTGAGAAGCTCTATTCGTTTTCCGAATTGGCGTACATTGAAGGCCGGGAGGCAATGGCCAGAGGCCAATCCACCGAAGCCCTCGAACATTTCGGTGCGGCTGTCTCGCACGCCTATTGGTATCTTTTCGATCAAGAGTTTGACCACTTCCGCAACCCCTACGACCCGCAGTTCCGCCAGGCCTGCGATGTCTACAACGAGTCGTTGGAATCCGCCCTGCGGATTGTCAAACAGCACGGGGATCTGCGACCGGACCGCACCTATACGATCAAGACGAACGACCGAACATTCACTATCACGGTCGATGTGAAAGGGCGCTGGCACGCGGACGATTTCGAGCGCCTCGAATTTGCTTCGGACTTTGAGGCTACCGGCCTAACGAATCACCATCGGTCTTTTGGTCTAGGGGTCCCCTTGGTGGCGGTTCGCAAATCGCACGATCACGAAGATCCCGCCGAGGAATACTACCCGCCTGGCCTGAGCTTTGCGGTGACGGCGTTCCTACGTGTCTTCACGCCACCACCCAGCGCAGATCGCAGTGAGAATTCCGCCAGTGATGAAAATACGGCTTGCCACTGTGTGCTGGAGTTGCACGACCCGCTAATCGGCACGGACATCCTCATCGATGGCCGTCGTGTGCCGTTGGAAACTGACCTCACAACGCCGCTAGCCTACTTCCTAGATAATCCCGACTTTGAGCAACGCAAGAATGTGGCCACGCTGGCGCTGCTGACACCGGATAGGGCCGAATCGCTAACTGGACTTTTCATGGTCGAACCGTACGACCCCCAGAAGATTCCTGTCGTGATGGTTCATGGTTTGTGGTCCAGCCCGCTGACGTGGATGGAAATGTTCAACGATCTGCGCGCGTTTCCCGAGATCCGCGATCAATATCAGTTCTGGTTCTATCTCTACCCGACAGGGCAACCGTTCTGGATTAGCGCTGCAGAAATGCGGAAAGACTTGGAATTGCTACAGGATACGCTTGACCCCGTTCATCAATCGCTGACGCTCCAGCAGATGGTGTTGGTCGGCCACAGCATGGGAGGTCTTGTCTCGAGACTGCAGACACTGGAAAGCGGTGACGACTTTTGGCATCTGCTGAGCGACCAACCGTTCGAGGAACTGCAGGGTGACAAGGACCTTCTAGAGAAGCTCGAAGACGTCACTTTTTTCGAACCAAACCCGTCGATCCGTCGCGTGATTACTATCGCCACGCCACACCGGGGAAGCGAGTTTTCCAACGAGTTCACACGTTGGCTGGCACACAAGCTGATCTGGCTGCCAAAAAGACTGGTCAGCGGATCGCAGCGGCTGTATCGAGATAATCCCAACCTGTTTTATGATTCTGAATTGCTGACAATCAGCACCAGCATCGATTCGCTCGCCCCAGATTCGACTGTACTGCCCACGATGCTTCGCGCCCCGAAATCACCCCGTACTTCGTACCATAACATTGTGGGCCTGATCC
>JASLRF010000287.1 GCA_030744095.1 Pirellulaceae bacterium
TGACGAAAGCTGGCACCCGGCATAGTTCCGTTCGCCTCAGACTGATTGCACTTCTTTTCGCGGTGACCCGGCGGAACGAGACAGCTTGACGGCGCAGACCTTGTATTCCGGGATCTTGGCGATGGGATCGAGTTCCGAGATTGTGAGATTGTTCGCGTTCGCTGGTCCCGGGAAGTGAAATGTCCCAAAGATCGTACCGACCGAAACCCGATCGGTCACCACGGCAATGGCCTCCATCGTGCCACGCCGTGAGACGATAAGCACTTCTTCTTCAGCTCCAATCGCCAACCGCCTGGCGTCTTGCGGGTTGATCTCGACGCGAGTGCGCGGGTAGACATTCAGCAAACCGGCATCGCGGCGTGTCATCTCGCCGCCGTGCCAGTGATAAAGGACACGGCCGGTTGTGAAAAGGAACGGGTACTCGTCGTCGGGAAGCTCCTTGGCATCGATGTGCTCCGCCGCGTGAAACTTGCCTTTGCCACGAGTAAATTTTCCGACGTGCAAGATTGGTGTGCCGGCATGTGCGGGCGAATTGACAGGCCACTGTAGACGCTCGCCACGATCAAGCCTCGCGAAACTGACGCCTGCATATGATGGGGTTAGCTGAGCGATTTCATGGGAGATTTCGCCGTCTTTGTAGTCCCAACCGGCAAAGCGTCCAATCGGTACGAGCTGGTCGTGTTGACACATGCGCTTTGCGAGTTCCGAGGTGATCACCCAGTCAGGCTTACTGTCTCCAACGGGTGGGATGGCTTGCCGAACAAGTTGAACGCGCCGCTCTGTGTTGGTGAATGTCCCATTCTTCTCCGCGAATGAAGCCCCTGGCAGGAGGACATCGGCATAGTGTGACGTCTCCGAATGTAGGATCTCTTGCAATACGACGAACTCTGCCTGCTGCAGGCATTGCCGTGCATGGTTGCTGTCCGCTTCGCTCATCGCCGGATCTTCACCGAGAATATAGAGAGCGCGAACATCACCGCGACCCGCGCCCTCGACCATCTCAGTGACGGTCAGCCCGGGCGTTTTGGGACAGATCTCGACGCTGTCGTTCGACCCAGCAGGCTGCAAACCTGCCCTACGCAAGGACCATGCTTCGGAAAACTTTCTGTGTGCAGCCTCGTCCGCCACCTGTTGATATCCTGGATAGACATTTGGCAACGCACCCATGTCGCAGGCGCCCTGGACATTGTTCTGCCCGCGAAGTGGATTGACGCCGCCGCCGGGGATTCCCAAGTTGCCAAGCAGCATCTGCAGATTGGCGAGACTCAGCACATTCAGCACACCCGTCGTGTGTTGTGTGATACCCATGGCCCAGATGACGGCCATCGGCTTGTTTGCGGAGAGGATGTCCGCGGCTTGAGCGATGTCTTTCGGCGCAACTCCCGTGATCTCGGCGGTTGCCTCTAACGTGTATCCGTCGACGGTCTGCGCGAGGGAGTCAAAATCCTCGCAGCGACTCGCAATGAAATCGCAATCGTGGCGGTTGTGTGTGATGATCCATCGCATGATGCCGTTCAACAGGGCGACATCCGTACCGGGATTCTGGCGTATGTGAAGAGCTGCGAACTCGGTGATGTCGATCTTGCGCGGGTCGGCAACGACGAGACTCACACCGCGACGGCGAACGGCCTGTCGCAGCTTCGTACCAAACACCGGGTGCTGCTCCGTCGTGTTGGAGCCGATGATGAAGATCGCCTCCGCCTGTTCGGCGATATCGTCCATCGAGTTGCTCATCGCACCCGAGCCAAACGCCATGACCAGACCGGCCACCGTCGAGGAGTGTCACAACCGAGCACAGTGATCGACGTTGTTGGTGCCAAGAATCTGCCGGGCGAACTTCTGCATCAAGTAATTCTCTTCATTGGTACACTTCGCCGACGTAAACACCCCGAATGCGCTTGACCCGGATTGGCGCCGTACTTGCGAGAACTTCTGCGAAACAACTTCCAGTGCGGCGTCCCATGCAACGGGTACCCAATCACCACGGTCCTCGATCATCGGAGGTTTGGGTGTTCCATCAAGCAGGTGCGAGCGAACCAACGGTTGCGTCAGCCGGTCGGCGTGATGAATAAACCCATAGCCGTACCGACCTTTGACGCACAGCGACATTCCGTTCACCGGAGCGTCAGGATTCGCTGTGACTCGAATGACCTTGTCGTCTTTCACATTCAAGTCGAATTGACAACCGACTCCACAGTACGTGCATGTTGTGGTGATGAGCTGATCAGGTTTTGGTTTTCCGAACGATGGCTTGTCTGATAGTGCGCCGGTCGGACAATAGGCGGCACACGCTCCACACGATTCGCAACGCGCATCCAGCATTGTGGCACCAGCGCCGGCAATGAGGTGCTCGTCTGCGCCGCGACCGCCAAGCCCCCAGACGTTGCGGCCCTGAACTTCGCTGCAAGCGCGGATGCACCGCGTGCAGAGGATGCACTTGTTGAGATCGACGCGGATGAACGGATTGGGGTCACTGTCGACCTTGAATCGCGGCGGAGGACTGGTTCCGTCACGCAAACGGACGTTGTAGTGCCGTACCCAACGTAGCAATTCGTTCGGTTCGTCCAAGACGTTTGTCTGGGCGACATAGTTCCGCAGCAACATCTCCAAGACAAATCTGCGTGATTGTGTCAGGCCTTCACTTTCCGTGCGAACGACCATGTTGTCAACCACGAGTTGGTGACAAGCGGGCACCTGCTGATCCAAGCCTTCGACATCGACCAAACACAGCCGGCAGGAGCCGACGGCCGTTAAATCAGGATGGTAACACAGCGTGGGAATCTCGATACCCGCGGCTGATGCGGCTTCCAAGACCGATTGTGTTTGTCCTGCCGTGACTTGCATTCCGTTGATTGTCAGAGTCGGCATAGCTATTCCGGCTAAGATTCAGACTGCCCGCGCAGATAGATGAACCAATAGACACCACCGACCATGGCAGCCCCACCGACGATGTTGCCGAGTGTAACGGGCAGCAGGTTATTGAGAAAGAATCCCGTCCAAGTCAGCTTAGAGAGATCGGCTGCCACGACAACACCACTTCCCCAATTCCTAATAAAAAGTCCGATGGGAATGAAATACATGTTGGCGACGCTGTGCTCGAAGCTGCAGGCCACGAACGCCGTGATCGGCGGCACAATCGACAACACACGGTCTGTGGTTGTTCGTGCGCTGAACGCCAGCCACACGGCGAGGCACACCAGCACATTACACAATGCGCCAAGCGCGACGGCTTCGACGAAGCTGAGTGACACTTTAGCGGCCGCGATGTTGAGAGCCGTCTCGGCGATCGCGCCGCCAGCGAACCGATACTGGCCGCTGAGAAAAACAACTATGGCCGTTGCGATGGCTCCGGCGAAGTTGCCGAGATAGACAATGATCCAGTTGCGTAGTACCTTTCCCGTGCTGATCTTACCGCTGACCCAGGCCATCACGATCAAGTTGTTGCCCGTAAACAACTCGGCGCCACCGACGATCACCAGAATCAGGCCGAGCGAGAAAGCAAGCCCGCCTAACAGCTTCGTCACTCCAAATGGAAGTTGGCCACTGCCGCCGGAGGTGACTGTCGTGGCGAACACGGCTCCCAACGCGATGAACGCGCCGGCCAGAAAAGCCAACGCAAACATCGTCATCGCATTCATGTTCGCCTTCTTGACGCCAACCTGCTCTGCCTTATCGGCCATCTCGGGCGGAAGCAGTGAATCGATTGAAGAAGAGTTTGGGGTGTCGTGGTTCATGGTGGTTATCGCCAGCTTGGTTCAATGTCGTAAGATCAACACAGGACAATGAGCAAGTCGAGTCACACGTTCGGCAACTGATCCAATTAACAAATGCTGGAGGCCAGTTCGTCCATGAGAAGTCAGCACAATCAGTTCCGCCTGCTCATGATCTGCTAGCTGAATGATCTCGTGTGCTGCCGCACCGATGCGGACGTCCACCATAACATCTTCGTGACCGCGATCCTTAAGCTGTGACTGAAGTGCCTTCGTTGCGTGTTTGATCCTCGATTCGTGATCGACAGTATCCCACACGATCCCAGGTTCCACGGGAGAGATCTCTTGCAACACGTGTACGACGATCGCATCCGCGGGATCGTCGACAAGCTGGACGGCCGTGTCGACGGCGGAAAACGAGTTGTCCGAGAAGTCGACTGGAACGACGACGCGTTTCTTGGGAAACCATGCCATCCTCCTCCTCCTTCATGTTGGTAATGTGTTAGCGAGCAACGCACTGTAAGGTTTCTTCCCGCGAATCGCAAATCGTCCACAGCGCATCGAGCATTGGCTGGGGCAACGGGCTCTGACTCGTGATCTGAGAGATTACATAACGCCGTTGTTTTGTCGGCCTCACGGAGATGCTTCCAAAGCTTGCGGAATTTGAATCGACTGGGCGATTGACAGATTGGGTATTCGCGCGGAAGATGATCCCGTTTGGGCGCCCACCACGGCATTCTGTATTGTGGCCTTTTCCCAGCTCTTCTTTGCCCTGAGCTGTCGCAGCTTCCGCCATACGATGCCAGAGCTTGGGCCGCTGACGAACCCTCACCTGTTGGGAGCAATTCTGATCTCCGGACTGCTGCAGTTAAGCGTCGTTACTTTGCCCTTTGCTCAACCTGTCTTCGAGTCGGCCACCGGTCTCGGCAGGACCTGGATTCTAATTTGCATTCTCGCATTGGCTCCTGTTACGTTGATCGAGTTGGCCAAGATCGGGTTGCGTCTCGTGAGACGCAATAAATCGCCTGGCAAACGCCAAGATTGTGCGTATTCGCACAGGATTGCAGGGAGGGTCGGGAGTCTTTTTCGGATGACAGCGTACGAGTGTTCGGGCGAGTCTTGGCCGAAAAAGACTCCCGATCCCCTCGATCGCACGTGAGACAATCAAACTGACCCACTACCGGAAGTCTCGTCATTGAGCATCGGTACAGCAATTGCGTAGTGTGAGAATTGAGCAAAGACTTTACGGAGAGAACCGATGAACTGCTTCTCGAATATTCTCGTCCATGTCGACACGCGAGCGGAAACGCATCCAGGGCTAGATTACGCGGTTGATCTGGCCAAGACCAACGACGCGCGGCTGAAGATTGTTGATGTGATCCCCGACTTCAGTTGGCCGGTCCGGCTGGCCACCACCAGATATGAGCGTGCGATCGAGAATCTCACTCAATCGAAAGCACAGCGGCTGATAGAACTGGCGACGCCGATCGAACAACAAGGCATCGTAGTCCAGACGAAACTAGTCGATGGACGCTCGTCCGTCGAAATCGTTCGCGAGGTCTTGAGAGACGAGCATGACCTGGTCATCAAGTCTGCCAAAGGGACTCACAGCCGACGGTCTGGGTTCTTTGGCACGACGGCGACTCGCCTGATTCGCAAGTGCCCCTGTCCCGTCCTGATCCTTAAGGCCGGCCAGCAGTGTCGGCGCGAGCGCGTCGTCGCTGCAGTTAACGCGACGTCTGACGACGAACTGCACGCCAAGCTGAATGCACAGATCATCCGCCTTGCGCGCGAGGTGACGACCGGCGGCGAGCCAGACGTGGTGGATGTGTGGAGCATTTATGGAGAGAGTATTCTGAAGAGCCATATGCAAGAAGATGAATTCCAGGATTTGGAAGAACGTACCGAGAAACACGCTGAACAGATGTTAGAGCAGTTGTTAACTCCATTTGACATCGCGGTTGGCAGTGACAACGTTCACCTGTTGCGTGGTGAGGCGGGTGCGGTTATCCCCAAGTTCGTCGAGAAACTCGACGCAGGTTTGTTGGTGATGGGAACAGTCGCCAGGGCCGGCGTCGCGGGGCTGCTGATCGGCAATACTGCCGAACAAATCCTCGACCGTGTCGAGTGCTCTGTGTTGGCAGTTAAGCCCGACGACTTTGTGTCTCCGATCAAACTGAGCTCGTGATGTCCTTGCAGTCGACGATCCGCGACGAAGGCAAATGCCTGTCGGTTCGATTCGGGTTGCTGCCGCTATCTGATTCTCGCATCCGCTCAAGTGAGGTATCATTAATGCCCGATGGCTTGGAAAAGAGCATTCCTTTCCAAGAAATGGCAGATTTGATTTCCTTTATCAAGAACTGTCGATATCTTGATGGCAAGACACCGCTAGGAATTCGCGATGATTGATCGGCCAAGAAATCATCATTACCAAGTACCGCGCCAATTCGGGCTGCGTACGATTCTGGTGGTGACCGCGTTGTTTGCGGGAATGCTCAGCATCATCAAATGGACCGACGCGTCGCCTGAGCCTTTGATCTTCTACTCCAGCTTTATAATTGTGGTCGGTGGTGCTCAGGTGGTCTTCGAGCGATCGCCCCGGCTGGCTTCGATTCTGGCCGGATCCGTGTTTCTTCTGATTTTGAAGTCTGCGGCATTCGTATTCGGCGAAAGTCTAGAAACAATCAACGTCGGCCTGTTCATGGGGTTGTTCTCCGGAGGCCGATTCATCTATTCGTTCATCTATTCGCTCCTGTTCGGCGCTCTGTATGGATACCTGGCCGGAACGATGCTCGCTGGCCTCTATCTGGTCGTGGACAAAGTACAGATCGTCACCCAGTGGCGTTACAGGCAAGACCGGATGTCCACGGGCGTGTCACGGTGATGAAAGCCAGGTCGATCGAATCGGGTCTGCGTGTCGTGTATGCGCTGGTTCAACGACGTTGATAAGGGTCGGTGGGTACGATCGCGCGTCAACCCTTGATACCCGTCGTGGCGATCCCTTTGAGAAACGTCTGCTGCGCCAGCACGAACAGCACGACCATCGGCAACGTGAACAGGACCGCGGCAGCGAGCAGCAGATGCGTTTGATCTGAATACGAACTGACGAATTGCTCCAAGCCGTAAGCCAGCGGAAACTTTTGTGGATCACTCAGGTAGAGCAAAGGGCCATTGAAGTCGTTCCAGGACGCAATGAACTGAAACAAGGCCACAGTGGCCAGCGCCGGTTTGCTGAGCGGAACGATGATTCTGGAGAAGATGCCCCATTCGCCAAGCCCGTCCAGCCGCGCCGCCTCGCTGAGCTCATTTGGAATCGTGAGAAAAAACTGGCGCAATAGAAAGATAAAAAAAGCGTCGCCCAAAAACGTTGGTACGATCAAAGCAGCCAGCGAATTGTACAAGCCCAGTTCACGCAGCAGCAGAAATCGCGGGATCATTGTCACATGCCAAGGTAGCAACATCGTGGCGATTAGAATG
>JASLRF010000288.1 GCA_030744095.1 Pirellulaceae bacterium
AGTCGGTTTGTGGGCGCGCATCGCGAGAGAAGAGGCCAAAGACAATATCGACCAGCCGCTTAAGCTTGCAGTCTCTTCGAATGACCTTGTTCGAGATGCCAGCACCGGTGAACTGCTCGACTGGACTCTCATGAACACGTCTGGCGCACGCGATTCCGACAGTGAGATTGCCAACTTGCAGGCATTCCTGGATACAATTGGAACCAAGGAAATCGACGTATTGATGGCGACCGATGACGGATTCGATGTCACGGGCGCCGACCTGGGTGTGGTCAGCCAGGGTACGGACGAATACCTGAACCCGTGCATCAATTTCAATCTCAAAGGCAGCGGCGTCGACCGTTTTGCGGATCTGACTGGCGACAACGAGCCCGACGGCAACTTCCATCGCCAGCTCGGCATTCTGCTCGATAACCAACTTCTCTCGGCACCAAACATCCAAGAGATGATCACCGGCCGTGGAAGGATCACTGGGAAATTCACGCAAGACGAAGTCGTCTTTATGGTCAACATCCTGGATGCCGGCAGCCTGCCGATGGTGTTGAACCCGGTTCCGATCAGCGACAGTAGGATCTCTCCCTTGCTGGGTCAGCAGACGATCAAGCAAGGCAGATGGGCGATCGTGATTTCCCTTTCAGCTGTCTTGGTATTTATCGTTTTATACTATCGCTTTGCGGGGATAGTGGCTTCATTGGCGCTATTGGCCAACCTGCTGTTCATTCTGGCCATGATGATCACGATCAACGCTGCCTTCACGCTGCCTGGTTTGGCCGGCCTGGTGTTGACGGTGGGCATGTCTGTCGATGCCAATGTCTTGATCTTTGAACGCATTCGAGAAGAAATCACAAAAGGGTCGGCACTCCGGATGGCGATCCGAAATGGTTTCGGGCGTGCAACAACCACCATTGTTGACGCCAATGTGACCACCTTGATTACGGCCATCGTCCTCTACGCGATTGGTACGGATCAGATTCGCGGGTTTGCGGTCACTTTGATTTTGGGCATCTTGATGAGCATGTTTACTGCGATCTTCTGTTCGAGGATCATCTTTGATCTGGCAGAAAAGTCCCGCCGACTACTCAGTTTGAACATGAGCCAACTTGTTGGTGCTACCCAGTTCGATTTCATCGGCAAGCGTCAGCTGGCTGCCATTTTCTCCGTCGTCGTGATCGCCGCTGGAATCGTGGGCTTAACACTGCGAGGTGCCGACATTTTCGACATCGACTTCCGTGGTGGTACGTCGGTTCAACTGACCCTCAATAGGGAAATGGAGACGGACGAGGTGCGCGCATCACTCGGCCCGAAGTTCAGTGAAATGGGTGTCCGCTACACCCTCTCCGCCATGAATTCCGGCGGCAGCGACAACAACTCAGTCTTCAAAGTCGATTCGGCGATAGCCGAAGTTGGCGATCTGCAGATGGCCATTCAAAAGGCGCTCAAGCAGCCAGATGGCAAGAGTCTGCTGGCGACGTATTCGCTCGATATCGTTGAGATGCGAACCGTGGCGAAGGTCACTCCCGAAACGACGGACGAGTCGAAGACCGGCACATCAGCAGGCGGCGCGACAACAGACGCCGAGACAGACGCCGAGACAGACGTCTCGCCCCCGGATACGACGCCTGCGGATCAAAACCCCGTGGAAGATGCGGTCCCCGCCGCCGAGTCCGACGCGCAGCCAGCGAAAGAGGCTGAGGGCCCAAAACCGGCCGCAGAGACGATTCCCCCGTCGAGCGATCCAGCGGCGTCGGCACCGAGCAAAGAGCCGACAACGGCAGCAGACCCCGCTCCATCGGCTGATGGCACTCCAGGCGCGGGTGCGCCGCCAACTCCGGTGGCCGGTGAGACTCCTGCCCCCAGTGGGGCACCTGCTCCAGATGATGGCGCACGGTTCTCGCGGTCGACGGACACGGACAACCTATTGGCCATGGCGGACGACTTGGCGACCTTGATCGCGCAAGCCGAACCCGAGGAGACACCAACAGAGGCGGCAACGACCGAGACAACAGCCAGCCAGCCACCCGCTACCGAGGCGAGCCCAACCACGACGACATCGCCCCCCACAGATGAAGAGAAGCCCGCCGCCGCAGAGGATGAGCCTTCAGCGACAACGCCAACGGGGGGCGAAGAAGCACCAGCCGCAGATCCAACGTCGGTCACTTCAAGCCAAGTCGAAGTCGATCTCGCCTTCGAGCACGCGATCAACAAAGACACGCTATCATCGATGATCACGACGGCAATGGAACAGCGCGGGCAGACCGTTTTCTTTGAGCTTTTTAACGCAGATTACGATCGCGGAAGCAACGCTTTCAAGACGTGGAGATTACAGATCCCAGGAGCCTCTGAGGCGCAAACTCAGCAGTTGCTGGACCAGTTGCAATCTCAGTTCGCGGACAAACCGGTTTGGCGGTCGTCCAACAAGATCGGCGGTCAGGTCGCCGGTAAGATGCAAAGAACGGCCATCTTGGCATTGCTGACCAGTCTGCTGGGAATCATTCTCTACATTTGGATCCGATTCCAACGAGTTATCTTTGGTTTGGCGGCGGTTGTCGCGCTGGTTCACGATGTCCTGGTGACGCTCGGTGCAATCGCGCTCAGCTACTGGCTGGCCGGTGTTTTTGGCTTTTTGCTCATTGAGGAATTCAAGATCAGTCTACCCATTGTTGCAGCTCTCTTGACGATCATCGGTTATTCGTTGAACGACACAATCGTGGTCTTCGACCGGATTCGCGAAGTTCGCGGGAAGAGCCCCGACCTGACGGGTGACATGATCAACAGGAGCATCAACCAAACCTTGAGCCGAACAATACTCACCTCATTCACCACGTTGATCGTGGTTCTGATTCTGTATTTCATCGGTGGCGACGGCATCCATGGCTTCGCGTTTGCCTTGGTGGTTGGTGTCACGGTCGGAACATATAGCTCGATCTTCGTCGCATCACCGGCCCTGCTGTGGATGACCGGTGCCAACAAATCGCGCCAGCGATCGAAGGCTGCCTGACCGGCAAAAGCCGAAAAACCAGACCTAATTTCCCCTTTCTTGGCGTGCACGCCAATTCCACCTCGGGTAGGGTTGGGCCCGGATCCGACATTGGGATAACGCAGGGCTCTGCCAGCGCGTGGCAAGTGCCGTAAGACCGCTACGACCAAGAATGATCTGCTTGGTCGTCGTTCCATTGCCGCAATGAACGGTCGGCGTCATGAATCGAATCAGTCCTCGCCTGCTAGGTATTTTAGTCGTCTTGGGTGGCGTATGCGCTGCATTGCCGTTTCAAAGACGAGCAAGCCGCCAAGTGACTGTCGAACCAGCGGCGAATACCGAGACGATCGAGTGGCGGAGCAATGACTTTACGCTCGAGGTCACTGCTCAGGACCAGCCCCTGCCAGGTTCGCCCTATGCCGACGACCACCCAAAATCGCCGGCATTCGGCGGTGCGAACGGAGTGACTGTTAATTCGCAGGCTTCATTGGATGACATAACACAACCACCGGCCCTAGTCGGGGCCTATCAAGCCGCAACCGCAGTTGCGTCAAATGGTACCGGAAGCGTGCCAGATAGCGGCGGACCGGCGGGCACGACACGGGAAGCTGTAAGCGACTCCACGGCCGCCACGGCGACTCCCTTGCAGTCCGTCGCCATCACGCACGAGATCGCCGTCGGTGACACGCTCGAGGCTCTTGCGGAAGAGCATCTGGGCAGTCGCTTGCGATGGACTGAGATTTACAACGCCAACCCAGAGATTCTTGACAATCCGGAAGTGTTGCCTTTGGGCGTCACCATCGTGATCCTCCCCGGAATTCGGCCACCGGTGCCTGCGAATTCCAACGAAACTGAGTCGTTGGTGCCGGTTCATAGCACTGACTTGCTTAAATTCCGCCACGCGACCGACTGAGCCGCTATTCGTCGTTCACAGCCAGCGGGTTCTTACGTTCTTTCCAGGGATGGTCTTCCTTCTTGTTCACCAGACGGAGCTGGATGAACGTCCTCACGTCAACATGCACATCGAGATTAGCACGAGGATGCACCAAATCGGTGCCTTTCAGCCTGGTTT
>JASLRF010000289.1 GCA_030744095.1 Pirellulaceae bacterium
ACGATCCTTTCAGCATCTTCATCCGCAGCCTCCTCCTGGGATTCGCCTTCCTTTTTACGATCTTCACCAAACTGTCTGGGATTCCGGACCGCGAAGACGGGCCGGATATCTATACGATGGTGCTTGGGGCGACCTTGGGAATGTGCCTGATGGCGTCCGCCAATCACTTGCTGATGGTGTTCATGGCCATAGAGATGGCCAGTGTTCCGTCTTATGTGTTGGCTGGGATGATGAAGGGGCGCCGCGTAGGTAGCGAAGCTGCTCTCAAATATTCGATCTTTGGGGCCGGTGCCGCCGGTGTCATGCTGTACGGTATTAGTTTGGTATCGGGACTGTTGAATACGGCCCACCTGCCCACAATCGCGCTGACATTGTCCGAACGTTTGCCGACCATGCAGCCGGGCGAAATGATGGTCTTGGTCCTGGCAGCCCTGATGATCATGGTTGGGTTGGCCTTCAAGTTGTCAGCTGTTCCGTTTCATTTTTGGTGCCCCGATGTTTTCGAGGGGGCGTCTGCCGAAGTGAACGCTTTCCTGAGCGTCGCCTCGAAGGCAGCGGCCTTGGCACTGCTGGTCCGCGTTGCAATCGGATTTGGCGGCATTTCACCGGACAGAGTTTCACCCGGGTTTCGCAGTGACGACCAAGACGTTGCAAAGCAAGCCACGACCAACGACGTACTGGGCGGAATCACATCCGCTGGTCTGTCAAATGGCCTGTTTTTAATCGCCGATGAAGAGGCAGCCCCGGCTCATCCAGGCCATTCTGATCAGCCCGCGGCGAGTGGGAACGGAGCCACCAAACACGGCGCAAACGGCCAACAGGACGCGGCCGCTTCGATATCGGCCATCGATGGGCTGGAACGGTCGCAGGACTTTCTGGCCAAGATGATTGCCTGGCTGGCCATCGTCAGTTGCACGTTTGGCAATCTGGCAGCGTACGCACAGACGAACATCAAGCGGCTGCTTGCATATTCGACGATTGCGCACGCGGGTTACATGATGATGCCCGTCGCCGCGATGTTGGTGTTGGTCAAGTACGATCCGCGGTCGGCCGAATCGGCGATTGCAGCCATTTCAATCTATCTTACCGTCTATTTGTTCATGAACCTGGGGGCTTTTGCAATCATCGCCTTCTTGCGTAATGCCATGCAAACGGAAACCATCGCCGACTATGCTGGCCTGATTCGTCGTTGTCCCATTACGGTGATCTGTTTTGTCTTGATCCTATTCAGCTTGATTGGCCTGCCACCTTTGGCTGGATTTATTGGCAAGTTCGCCATCTTCGCGTCGTTGGCTGACGGTTACCGGTTGAGTGCTGCGGCTGGTGAGCCTGCTACGTTCCTGTTGGTATTGCTGGTCGTGGGCGGGTTGAACACAGCCATTAGCCTGTTCTACTATCTGCGAGTCGCGAAAGTGATGACGATGGATCCCGAGCCGGAAGACCGCCGACCATTTATGTTCTCCGATGTGTCGCTTCAAGGCTTCTACATCTGGGTCTTGACCCTCCCCACGGCACTCCTGATGTTGAATTGGGACGCCCTTAACCGCTGGGCGCAAGCAGCGGCAAAGTACCTGTTGGCATAGACTCCAGACCATGACCGATGTGGACACAATTGACGTATTGAACCGATTGGCCGTGCTCCATCACCGGTCGTTGGCGGTGTATGTGAGCTATGCTCAACCGGAATGGAAACGCGGTGAGGAAAGAGCGAGACAGACTCTCGAACTCATTGCGGCGGACGAACAAATGACAGTCGATCGGCTGTCTGAGATGATTTCCGACGCGGGCGGCAATGTTCACTACGGTGCGTTCCCGATGGAATACACGGGTTATCACGATCTGAGTTTTGACTTTCTGCTGGGCAGGCTGATCGAGAACCAGCAGGACAAGATCCTGCAAATTCAAGAGTCTTTGGAACTGTTGTCTCTTGCTCCGACGGCCAAGTCAGCCGTCGAGGAAGCGTTGGGGGCAGCCAAGGGTCACCTGCAATCGCTGCAGGAACTCCAACAGCCCAATCTGACGATCGGTTGATCCGCAGTGCCGCCCGCACGTAACGTGATAGGAAAACGGCAAGGAGTTCGGTCAGCGATCAGCCAGCATCGTCGCCTCGGCTGGCGTACCAGACTTTTGGGATGAAGCATGCAGTTCGTTGACACTCACTGCCACTTGGACGACGATCAGTTTGACGACATTCGGCCAGCGGTTGTCCAGCGGGCCGTCCAGGCGGGGGTAACCAGGATGGTGACTGTAGGAACAACAGTCCCCGCCAGCCAGAAATGTACGCGACTGGCTCGCCAATACGAAAACGTGATGGCGGCGGTCGGGATTCAGCCTAATTACTGTGCCGAGGCCGAGCCGACCGATTGGGATTCGATTGTCACGCTCTCTGCCGAGCAAGAGGTGGTCGCATTAGGCGAGACAGGTCTCGATCGCTATTGGGACCATACGCCTCTGGATATCCAACGTGACTATTTCGATCGGCATCTGCGGTTGTCGCAACGTCGCGACCTGCCGTTCATCGTGCATATGCGAGACTGCGAGGAAGACATACTCGTAGTGCTCCGCGAAGCGCGTTCACGCGGACCGCTGCAGGGTGTGATGCACTCGTTTACTGGAACAGAGGCAACAGCGCGAGAATGTCTCGAGCTGGGTTTGTATCTTAGTTTTTCAGGAATGGTGACCTACAAGAAGTCGACGGAGTTGCGGAGCGTTGCGGCGATTGTTCCAGACAATCGAATTCTGATCGAGACAGATGCTCCTTACTTGCCGCCGCACCCTAAGCGGAGTCAACGGCCGAATGAGCCCGCGTTGGTGGTTCACACCTCCGCCAGCCTAGCTGAGCTTCGTGGTGTTGCCCCGGAGTTGTTTGCGGAACAGACCACGACAAATGCGTGTTGTCTGTTTAGATTCTCGCGTTAACTAACACACAGGAGAACGATCGATGGTCAAGACGGTTAGTACCATGTTGGCTTTGGGAACCAAAGCACCAGATTTCACACTCGTCAACGTTGACGGCACGTCGGTATCGCTGTCACAGTTTTCCGGAGCGAAAGCGCTTGTGGTTGTCTTCATGTGCAACCATTGCCCGTTCGTCATACACCTGGCGGACGCGTTGGCTCAGTTTGGTCACGAATGCCAAGAGATGGGCGTGGCGATTGTCGGTATTAGCTCGAATGAAGTCAGCAACTACCCGGCGGACTCACCGGAGCAGATGGTGCACGAAGCCGA
>JASLRF010000290.1 GCA_030744095.1 Pirellulaceae bacterium
ACCTCCTTCGACTGGAAATGTTATCTGGACTTTGCCGACATGCATTTTCAACGTTGAATCAACGAGAAGTGCAGAACGATGACGTGAACTCTGTTTTTTTGCCAAGCTGCATGGCGAAACCCCTGACTTCCAACCACCACGAGAAAAACAATGAGTGCTGATGCCAAAATTGCCGAACTGAATCTCGAATTACCGCCCGCGCCAAAGCCGGCCGGTGTCTACAAGCCGGTCGTGATCTGCGGCAACATGGCCTATGTCTCAGGGCATGGTCCGGTCAACCGCGACGGTACGTTGACGACTGGTCGCGTGGGCGACGACCTCGACCAACAGGCGGGCTATGATGCAGCGAGACAGACGGGGTTGGCGATACTGGCCACACTGCGTACCAATCTCGGCAACCTGGATCGTGTCAAGCGTATCATCAAAACACTGGGTATGGTCAATTGCACGAGTGAATTTGAACAGCATCCGGCCGTCATCAACGGATTCAGCGAACTGATGGCAGAAGTGTTCGGCGCGGACGAGGGAGTCGGTGCGCGAAGCGCCGTTGGCATGGGGTCACTACCGGGTAACATCCCCGTCGAGGTGGAAGTGATCTTCGAGATCGAGTAAGGACAGACGCCGACCGTTCAGCGAACCGTTAGAGATCGACGCGCGACATGTACTGGCAACCCACCACCATCAGATCTTGCCCATTCTCTTGATGGCGATTGACGTGGATGACCTTCGCTATGAGATACAGTTGCGATGGATAGGCCCCAAAGGCCACGACGAGTTCTCGATAATCAGGGGGCGTCCTGGTGAAGAACGAGAATCCTGATGGCGAGATGTCGCGGCAACGCACTTGCTGATATTCGTCCGCATGGGGAAGTCGCCCGTCGTACATTGGGCCGATTAACTGAGAACAGAGAAAGTCCCTGCGGCGTGAACGGCGTCGGTTCTTGGGAATGGGTGGCGGATCCTCGATTGCTTGGCCATCGTTCGATTCACCATCGCCTTTGTGGGAGAGCCCGTTCAAGCCGCTGGCCTCGAACCGTTCCAGACTCTCCAGGGCGTCGTGCTGTTCGGTGATATCGATCCCACTGGCCACGTAGGATGATGATCCATCCTCGATCTGTGGGAGGTGCGTAAATGACCAGGCCACGCGCCGTCGTTCGCCCGGCAGTGTTAGCAGGAACATCTCGCACTTGACGGGCGATTGACCTTGACGAAGTTTGCCAAATGCATCCTGCGCAATAGAAACATCTTCTGGAAGCAGGAACGCTCCCCAGAAATGACGGTGTGTGAGGTCTTCCGGCTTGAACCCCGTGAACTCCTCACAAGCTTGATTGACACGGATGATCTTACCTTCGGGCGAAAGAACCAAGACCATGCTGTCAAGCGAATCAATGGTCGC
>JASLRF010000291.1 GCA_030744095.1 Pirellulaceae bacterium
CGACGTTGAGGCCGCCACCACCTCCTGATGGCAGCTTGCGTCTGTGGGCGGTGAGTGAGAACGGCGTCAATGGTGTCCTGCTGAGCGTGCTGTTAGTGATCGGAGTGGTCTTTCTGCCACGGTCGTTTTCGGCGAAGTTGATCGCGCTGGCGTTGCTCTTGATTGGCGTCGTGCTGGCCGGAGTGTTTGCACCAACACTAGCAATGCAGATGATCGACACCTGGTTGGCGGTTGGTGTGGCGCTGGTGGTCTTCGTCTGGATTGTGGCTGCGGTGTACACGTCTCGAAACCAGTTGAGCGCGGTGTTTGCCAGGGCCACTGCCACGAGCGCTGAGACCGAGACTCAATCGGCTGCGGCAACTCAATCTGACGACAGCAGCGTAGCGGAAGACGTGACTGCCGAAGAAGGGACAGGTGCAGCCGATGGTGATCTAGAAACCGACGAGCAAGGTGGATCACCGTTCGCAGGTGAACCGACCGACGACGACCATAATACGCAAGGAGGCGAAACCAATGCGTAGTCTTCTTTGTGCGGCTGTGATTTCCACCATCGTCTCTCTTTCGTCTCCGCTCCTGGCGGCCGATCCACCCAAACAGGAAGAACCGATTCGCGAGATTTTCGTACCGTTTGAAGATCTTGATGTGTTGCTGGATGGCGATGCTCACCGCGTTTTCCTGGAACGTGCCGAATATGAAGAACTGATCGCCAAGGCGAAGAGCTCTCCCGAGGAAGAAACACCGAACTCCTGGCTGACATTGGCGGCCGATTATCAACTGGTCATCGACGAAGGCCGCGCGACGATTCAAGCGGCAATCGACATTGAGCTGTTCTCCATGGGCCTGTTTGCCGTCCCGCTGGCACTCGACGGCGTAGGGATTCGCAGTGCGATGTTGGACGACGCCGTCGCACCGCTCGGCCGAAGCGACAAAGGGCAGCTGAACGTCTTCGTCGAAGGCAAGGGAAAGCACCGCTTGCTTTTGGATCTGGTCACGCCTTTACAAACGACTGCTGCCCAGCAGTCGCTCAATTTTCAGATACCGATGCCGCCCTCGCGAAGAATGCGGCTCACTGCGCCCGGCAACGTCGAAGTACGGAGCGGAGCGGCGGTCTCCAGCCGCGCCGTGGATGCCGAGGCGAACGTGACGCGTTTCGACCTTGTGCCGCCACGCGGCCCAATTTCCCTTTCCATGTCGCTGAACAACCGCACGTTGCTACAACAACGCGTGGTGATGGCCCGTAGCGTCATGGTGGACGAGGTGACGCAGGCGTACGAGCGATTGCACGCCACCGTTTCGATGGGTGTCTTGCACGGTGCTGTTGAGCAATTCCGATTTCGGATTCCAGTGGGCTTCGAGGTTTCCGATGTAACATCGCCGTTGATGTCACGTTGGGTTGTAGCGCCTGCGGCAGCGGCAGACGGCGCCCCGATTCTGGAAGTAACGCTCCGCGAACCGACGACAGAGATTGTCGTATTGAATGTGTCCGCGACCGCCACGTCGGCCAGGATGGACGCGTGGACGATGCCGCGGTTTGAACCGCTGGACGTCAACAACCATGTCGCCGTCGTGGGGCTGTTGGTGGAAGACCGTCTGGCCGTCGAGGCGATAACTGCCGACGGCCTCATCCCAATTGACAATGCAGTCTTGCGGAGCCGGTTGCCCGCGAGCGTGTTCAATGCGGCTCCCGGCGCACCGCAAGTGCGGTCGGTCGTTGTCTATTATGCGCCGCAGTCGACGTTCGAGTTGTCGGCTCGGTTCACGCGGCCACCGGCGCGGACCAACGTGGTATCGCATGTGTTGCTGTTGTTGGACGAAACGCAGAAGACGGTGCGCGGCGGATTTTCTCTGGAAGCAGAAGCCGAGAAGGTCTTCGCCGTCGATCTTCGTGTCCCGGCTGGCTGGACCGTCACCGAAATCAAGTCGCAGGAAGGAGCCGAATTGCCTCGTGAGAGTTTTCTTCTGCCAAATGGCGACACGCGGATGCGTGTTCGGTTGCCCTACGGCGTGCCTCTTGGCCAGCGGTTTGATCTCTTATTCGATGCGAGTTCAACGCCCGCTGGGTGGCTGGATGATTGGTCAGAAAGAGAAGTCGAATTCCCAATCTTCTCCGTTATGGACGCCGCACGTGACAGTGGAGCGATTGCCGTACAGACGGCAGACGACCTGGTCGCGCGCCAGCTGGAAATCGACCAGTTGGTTCCCCTGGACGAAGCAGAAAGAGCCGCCTTTGGGTTGGATGCATCTCCCACCAGTCTGGCGTATCAGTATTTCGCACAGCCTTACGCAGTCACCATCGGAGTGGAACGCGGGAAGCCACGATTGACCGCCCGCACATTTTCCTTTCTACGAATCGAACCGGATGGACTCTCGGCGCATTACGAAGTCATCTTTGACATTCGCCATGCAAGAATCCGGCAACTTGCGTTCAGCCTGCCCGCCGACACGCCAACGGCGTTGTCCGTCCGCGGCTTGGATGGCGCCCGCGTGAAGGAATACAATAGCGAGGTCGTTGACGACCAGCGGCAGTGGACGGTCTTGCTGGCCGAGGGTCAAACAGGTCAGCTGAGGCTGGCAATCGACTTTTCTCAACGGCTCAGCGACGATGAACCGAAAGACTGGGAACTCCCGATCGTCCAAGCGCGCGACGTGGCCTATCAGACCGCCATGGTCGCCGTGGAAGGCAATGCGGAGTTTGACATCAAGCTTGAGACTGTTGGCCGAAAGATCGATGTCGGCGAACTAGTCAATGCTGATTACCAAGTGGGTCGGCGACTGCTCGGCGCCTACGGATTTGTTGGCGCTGTGCCACAGGTATCCGTCGATGTATTTCGTCGAGCCGCTTACGGTTTGCCGGCAGCGATCGTGCAACGCGTGGAATTCGTGACGCTGGTTTCCAGTAGCGGCCGCAGCCAGACGGTCGCACGCTACCACTTGCGTACCAAAGCGACTTATTTGCAGATCGACCTGCCGGATCCAGAACAAACGCAGCTGTGGTCGGCGACGTTGGACGGAGTTCCCTCGACACCACAACGCGATGGTGACAGCCTGCTGCTGAGTCTCCCGCCGAAGTTGGATCAGGGAATTCGTGACCTTCAGTTGGTTTATGAATCGCCCATCGAGGGTTTTTCGCTGATGGGTGACATCGAAGTGTTGGCACCCCGATTGTTCATTCGCAGGAAAGACGAGGATGCCAAGTACGAAGTGCCCGTGGCGGATCTCACCTGGGACCTTGTATTGCCCGATGGGCACCGCATTCTTCGGACAGGTGGTTCCGTATTTCGAACCACGACACCACGTCGAACGTCTCCGTTGGCGGTTGTCGCCGCAACACTTTGGAAACTCTCCGGAGGCATGGTCGGTAGCCCAATGATCATGAGCCGGGCCTACGTTCCGCAGTCACGCATCGATAGTGCCTTTTCGCTAAGTGATTCCATTCTACATTCGCCAGCTCCCGATGGTGCCGAGGCGGATGAGGAAATGGAAAGCGCGGGCGAAGAGAGTGCACCGATGGATAGGGCGGCGCCCGTGTCACCCGCCGACCCGGCTACCGCCGCTGATCTGTTTGCAGAGATGCCCCAGGCTGACGAACCAACCGCATCTCCGGCGCTGGTTCCAGCGGAAAGCCAGCAGCTTCAGTCGGCAATCGAAAAAGCCGATCAAGTCGCTGACCCCAAAGGGCCATCGGCACGTGGGGAGTATTGGGCGCTGGAAGGAGTCCGCAGCCTGCAAATCGAGTTGCACGAGCGCGGTCGGCGAGTGAATTTTCAGAGTATGGGGGCCTCGCCGGTCTTGCGCGCCACGTTGGTCGACGGGCATCGACTTGACTTTCTTGGCTTCGGCCTGGCATTGCTTGTCGGGCTAATCGGCGTTGGGCTCACCGGCCAAAGTACCAAGCGCAAGGTTCACTTCCTGCTAGAAGTTGTCTTGATCGCTTTGATTCTCCCTTTGGTGTTCGGTTGGGTTGGCGACTTGGACCTTGGTGCGATGTTCGATGGCGCCTTTTATGCCGCGTGCCTGGTGGCTGCCTACTATCTGCTCGTCCACATCCTGCAGTCGGTTGTGCGAACCGCACGAGCGCTGCGCCTGCCACGCCGCCGCACGTCGTCGGGTGAGACGACAGGTAATTCCAGTGGTGCGACGACTACGACCGTAGCGTCCCTGTTGCTCTTCCTGACGATCGTCCCCGGCGCTTTGGCACAGCCCGCGCTTCCCCCTGCGACACCGCTCACGTCTGAGGGTCTGGCCGATCTGTTGAATCCAGCGCCACCAATAGAACTTCCCGCCGATGCTGTGATCATCCCGTACGATGCCGAGGACGTTGACGGTCTCAAGAAAGCGGAACGCGTGCTGGTGCCATTTGACCAGTACGCGCGTCTGTGGAACCTCGCTTTTCCCAACCAGCCGATCAATCAACAGACGCCACCCGCTTCTTTCGCTCTAGCGGGTGGACAGTATACGGCCGTTCTCCAGGACGACGATCAGTTGACGATCGACGGACATATCGACGTTGACCTGTTTGTCGACGAGCCCGTTGCGATTCCGTTACCGCTGCAGAAGGCCGTTTTAGCTCGCGCTACGCTAGACGGTGAGACAGCTCGCATTCAAGTTGTCACGACCAACCCGGCGACCGCCAACGCGCCGGCCCAAGCAAAGCAGCAGCGCGCTGCACCCGCGGCCGCGGAGTCATTTGTCATAGTGCACGCCCAGGGAAAGGGTAGGCACCGCCTGGAGGTTTCCGTTCGTCTGCGATTGGATAGGAGTGGTGGGTGGCGGCAAGTCAGTGGAGTGATACCAGTCGCCCCTTCGACCAGGCTTGAATTGACGGTCCCCGCGGCGCAGACCGAAGTGCGGTTGTCCGACGTTGCCGATCGCAGCAGCTTCGAAACGGTACGTGACGGCGAGCAAATCAGTACGGCCATGAATGCCCAAGGCGTCGTGCAACTGCAATGGCGCCCCAAGGTAGGCGCGGGCGAGGTCGACCAAAGCTTGACCGTCCGTTCAGCCGCGGTGTTCGATATTCAAGAAGATGGTCTGCGGATGGCGTGGCAGATGAACCTGCAGTTTCGCACGCAGCGCGAGACATTCACGATTCAATTACCGACGGACTACCTCGTCGAGAAAGTGACGGGTGACAACGCCCGAGGCTGGACCAGCAAACCGTTGGACGACACCCAACAGCTGGACGTCACGTTACTAAAGGCGACCACGGGTAGCGAAACGCTGACGCTATTTCTTTCGCGACGCGAGACGGTGGGGCAGGGTGATTTGGCCGAGTTCGATGTGCCGGTCGTTTCCGTGCCCGACGCCGTCCTGCACCAGGGGCACTTGGCAATCCGCCGCAGTCCACTGCTGAATGTTGATACTGAGAACACCATCGGTGTCAGCCGGACCGATCCAACCAAGGACAGCCAGGCCGTGATTGCGGCGGTACAAGAAGAAAGTCCTTTGGGGATTCGCGCGTACCAGGACTTTCGCTTCGTCACGACGCCATACACCGTTACCTTGTCGGCCGCCCCCTTGGCGGATCCAGAGACGACACCTCTGATAGAGCAGACCAGTGCTGCCTTGCAGACGTTGCTGCGGATCGGGGCTCGAGAAACCAGTTATGAATGCAAAGTTACGATCAATGTCAAGCAACGGCCAGTGCATCGAGTCCGCGTATTTCTGCCGCTCGGTTTTGACCTCGACAAAGTCGACGCACCTGGTGTGTATCTGCGGTCCACGACCACGGAAGCTGGTCGTCAGTTGCTCACGGTATATCTGGCCGAGGGGCAGCGGGCACCGTTTTCGGTCTTGATCGGTGGGCATGTGACACGCGCGGCCGATGCCGCGGATGTGGCACTGCCCAAGTTCGACGTCTTGGACGTCGGCGAACAGGAAGGATATCTTGCGATTCAGGCAGATCCAGCATACCGAGTCACCCTCACGGCGCTTATGAATTGCCAAGAAGTTCCATTGTCGCGCGTCGTGGGGTGGCTGAACTCGGAACAACGAACGCACGCCGATCGAGCGGTGTTCTATCGCACGCGTGAATACGACGCCACATTGCAAACGGCCTTGGTTACGCCGGACGTCGAATCGTCGACGATCTCAAACGTCAGAGTTACCACGCGTGAGATCGAAGAAACGGTCTTATTGCGTTTCAAAATTGAAAAGGCAGGTATTCGTGAAATCCTGTTTCGCTTGCCGGTGCGAATGCGCGACGCACAGTTTACGGTGCCAATGCTTAGACAAAAGACAGTCCAGGATGTCGCAGACGACCCCACATCTGTCCAGGTTAAGCTGGAGCTTCAAGACGACAAGATGGGCGAGCTGATTGTGGTGGTGCAAAACGATGTGGCGCTTACGAGTGGGCAACACGAAGTGCCGATTCCTGTTGTGGAAACCGGCCTAAATTCAAAACGGTATGTCGTGTTGGAGAATGCCGGGCGCGATGAGGTTGTCGTCTCCGAAGTGGTTGGGATGGAGGCGATTCGTCGTGATCAAGCCAACTGGGCGACGCTCGCGCGGGTGCTCGACAACAAGATCACACAGGCCTTTGTGATTACCGAGGATGCTCAACCCCGGCTCGCGCTGGTGACCAAACGCCGCAAAGTCGTAGACACTGCCGGGGCCGCGATCCGGCTTGCCCAGGCCACCGTCGTCGTCGATGGCAGCGGTACCTATCGTGCCTTGCAGGAATATCGTGTCGACAACAAGACCGAGCAGTACTTGGAAATTGAATTGCCCGAACGTGGTCAACTGTGGACCGTCCGGGTCGCAGGCGGACCCGTCAAGCCAACGGTCGTTACGGCCGTCGGCGGCGCAATCAACGACCGGCTGTTACGGATCCCGTTGATCAAGACCGCCGCGGGCGACTTGGACTATTTGGTTGAAATCAAATACGGCGGTCAGTTGGGAGCGTTTTCTGCCTTCCGACGCGTCGAGTTTCCGTTGGTGACGACAAAGCGGATCAATGCCGAGCGTAGCCATGTGCGATTGCACCTGCCGGAGACGCATCGATTCTTCAGATTCGACGGCACGATGACACGCGTGGACGACGAAGGTGACTTGGCGGCTGGATTTCTTGCCTACCGAAACCGACAGATTGAACAATTACGGCAAGTGATGAGCGGAAGGGGCGGTGTGTTTTCCAGTATGCGGGCTGCCAGTAACCTCAAGCAACTCGGCCTGGCTTTGCACGATTACCAAGATTCGTACAAGAGCTATTCGACCAACGAGCAGTTTCAGTTGGAACTTCGCAATAACGGCGCTGTGCTGGCGGAAGCCAATCGACAGTTGGAGTCGCAAGAGAAAGAACTGCAAGCCAATGTCGCGCCCGATAACCGTGACCGTTTACTCTTCGCCTATGACTCTCAGAAAGCTGGCAAGTCGACAAATATCGTCAACAACCTGGGGTCCAATTTCTTCGTACCAGATGTGACGTTGCAGTCGAAACCAGCCGCTGGCAATGCGACGTTCAACTCAGCCTGGCTGGATTCAAATAAATTGGGAACACAGCAACCGGAAAAGGGCGGCCGGCAACTTGACCGCATCAGCGATGGCCTGAGCAAGGATTCGGCTAAGAAGCCGAGCGGGCAGGGCGACAAGAAAGCGGAAGCCAGCCAACAAACACAGCAACAGTTTCGTCGATTCCAGAAGAATCAAGAGAGCAAGCAAGCGGTGGATTCGTTGCGGAGGCGAAGTAATGAGGTAGGCGAACAGATCCAGCGCTACCAATCACAGCTCGACGATCAGATTCGGTTGCAAACCGTGCAGCCGAATGCCGCCGAAGATCGACCGGAAAGCGGTCGTGCGGGAGAAGGCGGCGCCCAAGTCCCTGGTCAATCCGGCGCAGGGCCACAGGCCGGCCAATCCGGCGGTGGTGGATTTGGCGGCGGCGGGGGACGTTTTGGACTGGGCAAACTCGATGAGAGGTCCGACGGCGACAACCGGATGACACCCCCATCGCCGACGGCCCCGAGAACTGCAACGCCCATCGGCGGCCCATCAGCAGCTGGTGCTGCCCTTGCCCAAGCGCAAGGTCTTGAAGAATTCACGCTTGACGGTGTGCTGATGGGGCCTGGAGTTGGCGATTCAGGACTTGCCAGCCTGGATTTTGAAATACCAGTACGAGGCGCCAAGTACCTTTTCACAACGCCACGCGGTGACACTCAGATTACGGTTCAGGCAATTTCAAGAAAACAACTGCACCGCTGGGAACAGTTCGGCGGCATACTGTTCTGTCTTGCCGTGGTTGGCGTGTTGGGGTGGTTGATCGTCCGCATCAGCGCGGTGCTCAGCCGTCGCTGGCGAGTTGCCTTGCTGATGCTGTTGGGGATCGTCAGTCTCGTAGCCGGCACGCTACCGGTCATCGGGTTAATCGCATTGATGTGGGGGATTGGCCTGCTGGTTGTTGGTCGGTTTCAGGTGAGTGAAACGGCGCAGGTTGCTTGATTTTACTGTGTGAAGTCGGCTGAATTGTCCCATCACCCTTTGTTCCTGTTCAGATCCTCACCAGCCTCGTCGCCATCTGTGGCAGCTTGTCCACTGACTTTGTCGACTTCCTCGCCTCACGCATTCCACTCGCACCGCAGCCGAGTTAGACACGAACAACGCCGAAGGTGTTGTACATCGTAGCCCAGGGTAAGCAACGCGGCGCAGCCGCGACGCGCCACCCTGGGTCGCGATACCGAACGACCCAAATCAACGCTGAAGGCGTTGCACATCTCGGGATTGTCGCACGCCTTCAGCGTGCAAATGTCTTCCTTTCCATTTACCCAGGGTGGCGCGGCTGCGCCGCTGACCCTGGGCTACGATGTGTAACGCCTTCGGCGTTGCGTCTTGCGAGCCCGCTAACCATGTACTGCGCTTGTACCAACCATGTACTGCGCTTGTACCGGCCTACTTGCTGATGCGCCAGTCGGCTAAGGGTATGCGCCAGTCGGCTACGGGTACAGAAGACAACCCGCGACACGATTTCGCCACACGTTCGCATCGAAGTCAATGAGCGCGGACACGTGATCGGCGTCCTGAAGTCCACCGGATTCGATCTGATCACGCAGACGATCACTGCCAAACAGAATGTCGATCGGCATCTTCTCCGTTTCGTATTCGTACGGAGGTGGCAACCAAGCCAGCTGGTTCGGCCAGAGTCGGCCAACACACGCCAACAGAGCGACGGTCGTGAAATGTGAGGGCGTCCAGCACGTGAAGTGAGACGCCGCCACAATCTTGGTCCTGCCATTTGTCGAACGTGGGTCGGAAGCGCGTCGGCACGCATCGGACCGCGGGCAATGCCATTTCTGACATTGCATCGGCCAGTCGAAAAGGATCGATGAACGGTGCTCCAGCAACCTCGAACGGTCGAGTCGTGCCACGTCCTTCGGAGAGATTGGTTCCTTCCAGCAACACCTGACCCGGGTAGACCAATGTCGATTCAAACCGGGGCAGATTCGGAGAAGGCGGCAGCCAGGCGCGTCCGGCAGCTGGCCACAATCGTTGACGGTCCCAGCCTCGCACGCTAACGACGTCGACGTCGGCGCCGATTGTCAGTTCCTGATTCACAAATCGCGTGAGCTCGCCCAAGCTCAGACCGTGACGCATTGGAATCGTGACGCGTCCAACGAATGTCTCCCAACCGGACTCGAGCAGCGGTCCTTCCGAGAGCCCACCAAGCGGATTTGGCCGGTCCAGCACCACCAACGGTATCTCCGCCTCTGCACACGCTTCAAGACAGATCGAAATCGTCCAGGCAAACGTGTAGACGCGCGTTCCCACATCCTGCAGATCGACCACCAGACAATCCAAACCTTGCAACCACTCCGACAATGGCCGACGCGTTTCGCTGTACAGGCTGTAGATGGGAAGGCCCAGCGGCGGGTAAACGGCGTGCGGCGATTCGATCATGTTCGCCTGTTGTTCGCCCCACAGACCATGTTGAGGTGAGAAAAGGGCGACCAACTGACGGGGAAACCGCTCTGCGAGGACATCGCTGGAGAAGCGGAAATCAGAATCGACCGACGCCAGGTTCATCAATAACCCGAACTTGCCGTCTCGCATCGCGGCGGGCGGTTCATCCAGACAGTGTTCCAGGCCGAACTGAATCGGATCAGTGGATGTGGTCATCGACATCGTTGGGCGTCCGCGATTCCTTCGTGGTCCGACAGATGTTCTCCGTTTTCAGCACAGCCTCGCTAGGGGTAGATCAGAAAACGGGCTCGGCGATCGAGAAACTTCCGCAGTTCGACTTGATATCCTGCTTCGATTTCACGTCGTGATTGCAACGTCAGCACACCATCCAAAGTACGGGCGTTGCTGAGCAATCTCGCATACGCATCGGCTTTCCATGTGTCCGGATAGAGTCGCCGAAGTTGTAGCGCGATCTCAAGGCCTGTCGGCAGCGGCCGAAACTGTTTTCGATCGACAACGATCGTATTGACGCCACCGCATACCTCGTCGGCGAACTTGCTGGCATCGGGTGTAAAGCGAATTGGTACAAAGCGAACGCCGGGCAACTCGGCTCGGTTGAGTTCCCTGGCCAATTCCTGGCCGTCGATCCACGGTGCCCCAACCACCTCGAACGGCGTGTCCGTCCCGCGACCAACCGAGAGATTTGTCGTCTCCAGGAGCCCGATGCCCGGGTAGAGCACTGCTTCGTTCAGGCTTCGCATATTCGGCGAAGGGTTGATCCAAGTGAGGCCCGTGGCGTCAAAAAAATCGCTCCGCTCCCAGCCTTCGACGGGAACCACGTGCAAGTCCAAGCCAAGTTGAAGTTCTTCGTTGAACATCCGGGCGAGTTCACCGACCGTCATCCCGTGGCGGACTGCAATGGTGTGCCAACCAACGAACGATTCGCGACCGTGATCCAGAACGGGGCCAGCCACATCGACGCCGTTGATCGGGTTGGGTCGGTCCAGCACGACAAATTTCACGTCATGCTCGGCCGCCGCCTTCATCGCCTCGCCCATAGTGGAGACATACGTATAGAACCGCGCTCCGATGTCTTGAATGTCAAATACCAACGTGTCAACGCCGGCCAGCATCTCGGCCGTCGGCCGTCGGGTCGCGCCGTAGAGGCTATGGACCGTGAGACCCGTTGTCTTGTCGTTCACGTCGTCAACAATGCGTTGGTCGAGGGTTCCCAAAAAGCCATGTTCCGGGCTGAACAGCGCCGCCAGATCCACCTGCGGAGCAGCGTGCAGAACCTGAACCGTACTGGTGTGATTGCGATCCAGACTGGTGTGATTTGCAATCAGGCCGACGCGCCCCTTCAACGGCTTGAACCCATCACGTTGTAAGACATCAATGCCGGACAGAACCTTCGTCTGGACGCGCTTGACATCGCCTGGTTTGGCACTGGCTGCTTTATCATTTGCTCCGCCGCGCGTCTCCGGCAGGTCCACCTGCGCCGGCAAGCGAATGGCACCCGCTGCGATCGTGCCAATCCGACCGGCCAGATGATTCACCGAACCTCTGCCATCAGGATGAAGTCGGTTGCTGAGGAAGATGACGAAAAGATCTAGATCGGGATCAATCCACAGCGTGGTTCCCGTAAACCCGCCATGACCGAAGGCCCGCGGCGAAAACTGCTCGCCTCGATTCGACGAATACCCTGACTGCTTATCCCAACCAAGTCCGCGCAGCCCGCTCGATACCGAGTACGGCCGTGTCATCATCTCGACCGTGTGAGGGCCCAAGATCGTCTTGCCGCCGTACGATCCGCGGCCGAGCATCATTTGCGCGTACACAGCTAGATCACTGGCTGTGGAAAACAAACCGGCGTGGCCGGCAACGCCGGCGAGCCGATAGGCGCGAGGGTCATGTACCTCGCCGCGCATCCAGCGCCCTTCGCGCTGTTCAGTCGGTGCGGCACGCGCCCGCAGATCTTCGCGAGGCAAGTAGCCCGTCTCCATCATCTGCAACGGGCCGAATAGATTCGCCTGTGTGAATTCGTGAATCGTTTTTCCTGTTTTGCGCCGCACCAGTTCGGCCAGCACGATGTAACCAACATCGGTGTAAACGAATTTAGTGCCGGGTTCCGCAACCAGTGGCAAGGCGAAGATCTTCTCCATCGCAACTGCCGGGCCGTCGCTGTAGTCGGCCAGACCGTTGTCCGGGATCAATCCACCTTGGTGCAACAGCAGTTCGCGCACGGTAACTTCGGCTTTGCCGTTCTGGCCGAATTCTGGAATGTGCTTCGCCACGGTGTCGCGCAATCTTATTTGACCACGTTCGATCAACTGCATGATGCTCGTTGCCGTTGCCACCGGCTTGGTAATCGACGCCATGTCGAAGACCGTATCGACGGTCATCCGTTCCTTTTCTGGTTCGAGTTGCCGAAACCCGTAGGCACGACGAAATACGACGCGTCCTCTTCGACCGATGCAGACGACACAGCCCGGCATGTTCTTCTGAGCCAACCCTTGGGAGACAACCTGGTCAATGCGATCCAAGTGGCCCGCGTCCATTTCCGCGTCGCGGGGCGAGACGACCGGCAGACCAGTTTCGGAGCGGGCCGTCGTCGGGGCAAACAACATGCCGATCAATAGCAAAGTGAACAGCCGGGGACTGTGCTCTAACGAACGAACGAAGTATGACATTGCATTGGTCCTTTGACTTTCCTAACTAGTTCTCATGTTGTGACGACTCTCGATTGCCAGGAACCACGTAGCTGGCCAGCACGCCGCCGCCAAACGTCATTCCGCTCCCGATCACAGGAAGCCAGGGCCAGGCAACATTCCAACCAAACTCCGGCCCTACAATGAAAACGACCAGCGGCGAAGCGAATTTGACGAACAGCAGGCCAGTCAATCCTACCATCAATCCGACCAACGCCGCGCGCTGATCAACGCGTCGGGTGCAAACCCCCAACAGAAACAGGCCTAACAGCAGCCCCGCTGAAAATCCCGCGATCGCCAACGCTTCGCCAACCACGCTGCGAGACACCCGCACGGCCAGCAGCGCGATCGCAATTTGAATGACGCCGAATAGGACCGTCAATCCGCGACTCCAATTCAGCAAGTGGCGTTCGCGGCTCCCGTCGCCGTCGTGATGTTTGAGAAAATCATGCACGACCGCCGACGCCGACGAGTTTAACGAACTGGACAACGTCGACATGGCGGCGGCAAAGATGGCAGCCAGAAGCAAGCCGACTAAGCCAACATTGCGAGGCAATTCATGCACGACAAACGTCGCCAAGGCTTCATCATTTCGATTGATCACCACATTCGGCTGGACTTCTTCGTAGAAACAAGCGAGTCCCACTCCCAGTATCAAAAACAACGCGAACTGCAACATCACGACGAAGCCGCTGAAGAGGAGAGCGGTTCCAGCCCCGCGTTCGCTCCGCGCGGCCAGGTAGCGTTGCACCATCATCTGGTCGGTGCCATGCGTGCCCAGTGTGAGAAACGCTCCGCCCACCAAACCGGCCCAAAACGTATATGGATCGTCCCAGGGAAACCCGTCGGGTGTTTGCCAAGGCCACGCGAAATCAAACACACGGAACTTATCCTGGGCCAAACCGAACTCAAGAAACTGGCTCCACCCGCCCGGGATTCGGTCCAACAGCACCAATGCCACCACAATTCCTCCCGCCATGTAGACCAACAGTTGAATGCAATCATTCCAGACGACGGACTTCATGCCACCCATCATCGTATACACGATCGTGGCGACACCGATGACGAACACACAGCCTGGTAACGTCCAGCCGGTCGCTACGTGGAGCGCCATCGCGGTCAGGAACAGTCGCAGACCATCACCCAAATTGCGCGTCACCAGGAACACGAGTGAGGCCGTACGTTGAGTGGCGCCTCCGAATCGTTGGTGAAGGACCTCGTAGGCCGTACTCAATTGGCCGCGAAAGAACTGCGGCAGCAAGAGAAACACGATGATGGTACGACCGACAACGTACCCCAGCGACAGTTGCAGGAAACGCATGTCGCCTGTTTCCTTCGCGAAGGCGATGCCCGGTACGCTCAGGAATGTCGCCGTGCTGGTCTCCGTCGCCACGATGGAACCCAAAATTGCCCACCATGGCAAATTTCGGCCACCGAGAAGGTAACCGTCCAAGTTCCGTTGCCCCCATCCGACCCACAACCCCAGGGCAACCGTCGCTGCCAGATAGGCAAGGAGGACGACAACGTCAAGGCCTCCGATTTGGCTGTAGTCAAGTTGCATGAGTGCCTGACGAAGTATTGCTCGAGCAAGAACAAAATGACCGCTGGCGCCACAATCATTTCCGATCCTTGCTTAGAATAGAGATGGGATCATACCAGAGACACGCATCGATGCTCAACAAACTTACAACCGAATCTCGGAATCCTGCCTCCGAGAAGCTTGATCAGTTGTCCGCGCTCGAGATCGTTCAACTGATGAACGCTGAAGACGCGCAAGTCAGCGTTGCAGTGAGCAAGGAAGCGGCAGCGATCGCGCGGGCCGTCGAGATGATCGCCGATCGCCTGCGCGGCGGTGGTCGCCTGATCTACATCGGCGCGGGAACTTCGGGTCGCCTGGGTGTACTGGACGCCAGCGAATGCCCGCCTACGTTTAACTCGCCACCCGAATTGGTCGTCGGCCTGATCGCGGGTGGCCCCGCCGCACTCACACGTTCGATTGAAGGCGCCGAAGACCACCCTGAATACGCAGTAACCGATCTGACAGAGGTGGGTTTGTCTGAATCTGATGTTCTTGTCGGCATCGCCACCAGCGGCCGAACACCGTATGTGATCGGCGGTCTGCAATATGCCCGTCAAGTTGGCGCGGCGACGATCGGATTTAGTTGCAACGACGAGTCCGCGCTGGCGGACTTCTGCGACGTGGTCATCGCGCCGGTCGTCGGTCCCGAAGTTGTTAGCGGGTCAACGCGTTTGAAGGCCGGCACGGCCACCAAGATGGTTCTGAATATGCTCACGACCGGCGCAATGGTGTTGTTGGGAAAAACGTATGGCAACCTGATGGTTGATTTACGAGCCAGCAACACGAAACTGACTGACCGGACACGTCGAATTGTCGCCATGTTAACCGGGATATCCGAAGACGCGGCAGAGGTGAAACTTCAAGCATCCGACGGGGAACTCAAAGTGGCCGTGGTGTCGCAAGAGCTGGGGATCTCGCCTGACCACGCCAGACGGCGGTTGGCGTGCAGCGGTGGTCATTTGCGACGAGCGCTCGAGAATTCTTGACGTTGTGCTGCCCCTTTGATTCGGTGGCCTGGTGAGCGTACCCCTTGGCCTGACTTCACGGAGTGCATTGGCAGAAATGTGATGAACTTAGACGACTTGGTTCTTGGCGTTGATGGTGGCGGTACCAAGACCGTGGCTTGGCTAAGTAGCGTCAGCGGCGCTGCTGTGGAGACTATCGGCCGAGGCGCGGCTGGACCGTCTAACCCAGGCGTTGTGGGCATGTCACAGGCGATCGCAACGTTGGCACAAGCGATCGACGCCGCGTTCGACAATGCTGGGCTTGGACCTGGTTTGCTCCCTGCAGCTTGCTTGGCCGTTTCAGGCACGGAGCGAACCGCGCATCGCGATGCGATGCTGCAATGGGCGGCCGATCGATCCTTGGCGAGCAACGTTCGATTGGTAGGCGATGCTGAAGCTGTACTTGCCGGCGGGTCGCCCGACGGTTGGGGGGTCGCCCTGATCGCCGGCACGGGCTCGTTCGCCTTCGGTCGCGATCTCCAAGGTCTGACCATCCGGGTCGGGGGATGGGGGTACTTGTTTGGCGACGAGGGGAGCGGTCACGCGCTGGGCGCTGCGGGACTGCGGGCCGCAACTCACCACGCGGACGGACGGGGGCCGGCGACAACCTTGTTGCCACGCCTCTTGAGCAGGTTCGACCTGACCGAACCGCGCGAGCTCGTAACGTTTTTCTACGGCCGACAACCCGCCCGGCGCGCTGCACTGGCAGAATTGGCACCCCTGGTTACGGTGGCCGCCGAAGAGGGTGACGACGTGGCCACGCAGATTGCCAGCGATGCCGCCGCGGATCTAGCTCGTTTAGTGACTGCCGCGTGCAGCCAACTGAATTTGTCACCGCGCAGATTTCCGCTGGCAATCGCTGGAGGTGTGCTTTGCAACAGCTCGCTGATGCGCAAATGCCTGGAGGCGTCGTTGGCTGGTCAAGATTATCTCACTGAGGAGATCACGCTGGTCGAACAGCCGGTTCAAGGTGCTGTGGAACTAGCACGCCGCGCCATCTCGTAACTTGGAGAGAGTCGCCTGTGTCAGGGATTAAACGACCTCAGCAACTTGCGTCCCTTGTAGATGGCGTACGCTTCATTGGCGCCAATCGCGCGCGGACCCGATTCCGCGCGATAGGAAAACACGTCATGCACATCGGCCACCGCGATGCACGCTTGCCCGCTTTTGGTAGCGCGGGCGACAAGCGCTTTTTCGCCCAAGAAGAAACCGAGTCGGATCATCTGGATGGCATCATAGCCGGCGTCGTGAAGTAACCGTTCTAACCGCTCGGCCTCGTACACCAGCCCTTCGTCCCAATCCGCTAGATCGACTTCAAAAATGTCTTCGTGTTGAGCCTGCCAGCCTGCGAAGGCGGCATAGATATCGGAATGTGGGATGTCATCCAGATTTGCCGCAAAGGCATGGGTCACCGGTCCCACAATCGCGATGTTCGCGTATTCGGCATCCCCAAACTGATAGTGAAACCGCAGCAAGAAACAGTCGACAGGTTCATCGTATCCGGGCCAATACTGATTCCGGTCGTCGATTATCTCCAGGCTGGTGGGTGGAATTCCTAATTGGGCGGGTTGAGCCAACCAGAGTGCCAATTCTGATTCGGCCCGCGCCGCGGCGTTCCTCTGATCCGGTTCAATCTTGTCGAGCAGGTCTAGCTCTTCGGCATACGCCAATACGCGCAACCGCGCGACGGGTTCGGTCACGAGTTCCAGCAGCGCCTGTTCGCCGGCCTCTTCGCCGAGCCTGGCAAGTGCCGCTGCTGCTTCTGTACGAAGTCGCCGGTGCGAGAGTTCCATCGCCTGGTACAGCTTGCCAACGGCTTCCTTGTTGCCGATCAGTGCCAACGCATCGCACAGTGCCACCGCCAATGCAACCCCATCTTCCACTCGCTGGGCTAACATCTCCGAGGACTCGGCAGGCTGATCACGAAGTTCCTCGATGACTCCCAGTTGCTGTGCCAACTGTCCGAGCAGCCCGATCAGCATTGTGCCACGCTCGGCGGCCGGGTGCGCGTCGACCAGCTGCTGGCGCGTTACAAAATTCGACAGATCCATCACGGCCGCTGCCGTCACTGGTTGCGCAATCGCATCCAACAACCTGGGGAATAGAGCTGCAGGATCGTAGTCCTTGAATTGCATCAGCGGACCCAGTGCGATCGCCGTGTCTTCCGATCCTGTTAGCGGCGCCGATACAAACCACTCGGCCAACGCCCTCAGTGAATCAGGATCGCGGGCTGTCGCCAGAATCTGCAGAAGGTAGGCCCGCGACCGATAGTCGGATGGCAGGCGGTCATAGACGGCCTTCATGGCGGCCAACTCGGTGGCCGGAATCCGATCCGCGTCGCCAGGTGAACTTTGGCGTCGGACTCTGAGAGCCAACTGATGGCAGATTGACGCTAGCCCAGCGTCGCGCGGCTTGTCCCCGCTCACAAAGTCCCGTGTGGCCAGTTCGGCGAGTAAGCTCGCGATTTCATCGCGCGTAGCGGCAGCCAGCCAGTCCAAGGACCCGCTGACGCTGCGCTCTTCCGAACTGAGCAGTGCACCCGTTTCCAGGTCCGTCAGAATTTGTACAATGTTCGGTTCAGTCATGGGCTTCCTAAGCAATGCTTAGAAACGAATGCGTGGTTTGCAATTCAGGATCTCTGGATTTCTCAGCCTATTACTTCAAGTCGACTGAGCAATCATTTGCAAATCCCGCTTAGCCTCATTTCATATACGACTTCTCGCAGTTCCCCAAGCCCGGGGACCGCATTTTTCGGCCAAAGAACGCTCGCCATCGAATTGTGTGGCGGTTTAGCAATACGTAGAAACTGTTTTCTTGAACCCACAACGAGGTAACTGTCATGTCAGACGTCAAACCGATCCCTGATCGCTTCAATTCTCTCAGCGCCTACCTGATTGTCTCGAATTCGGTCGAGGCGATTGAGTTCTATACCAAAGCGTTTGGTGCCGAATTGGTGTCACGAATGCCAGGCCCCGACGGCAACAGCACGATGCACGCCGAGTTAGCCATCGGCGATTCGATGCTGATGCTGAGTGACGAGAATCCGCAGTGGAACATGAAGTCGCCACTCACCTTGGGCGGCTGCTCGGCGACGATGCACCTGTACGTCGAGGATGCGGATGCCGTGTTCAATCAAGCCGTCGCCGCCGGTTGCCAGGTACTTGCACCGATCGACGACATGTTCTGGGGCGACCGCTTCGGCAAGGTCGCCGATCCTTTCGGCCACCATTGGGGCATCGCCACCCACAAAGAGGACCCGTCGCCCGAAGAGATGGCCGAGGGCGCAAAGGCTGCCTTTGCAGCCATGGAATGTGGGGAAAAACCGGCCGAAGCCTAGCAGCCTCGATGACGCGACTATGAAAACACGATGACCGCGTCGACGGTCACGCCGATGGCGATATGCTGCATCAGCCCAGAGGCGATGGAATTCGTTCGATACGCCAACCAACCCCAGAAGAGTCCCGCACCAATGGCGGCCATGCTTTCGGTCCATGGTTGCCCGATGTGCAGCAACGAGGATGCCATCACTTGAATCAGCACCGCACCCGTGCGACCCATCGAATCGGACAAGCCGAATTGAAGAAACCCACGGAAGTGGAATTCCCAGCCAACGTAGTACAAGACGTAGGTGCACACGTGCAGCAAAAATGGCGTCGAAACTCCGGCTTGCTTGTTGATGGGAAACGCTTCACGAACACCTGGGTCCGTCGAGGCGATAAAACCAGCGATCACAAATATCGGTACGGTCACCAAGATCGAGCGAATTGTGTACAGTCGATGTCCGAACTGAAGGCCATAGTCTGCGAGCCGTTCACGAAACACAAGTTTCACGATCAGTCCTGGTATTACTCCCAGCAAA
>JASLRF010000292.1 GCA_030744095.1 Pirellulaceae bacterium
GCGCGTTCAAGGTACGTGGGAGCGTGATCGTGGTCGTGCGGATGTTTCGTTGCGGGGCATCCTGCAACACTGGGCTATCGGGCAGATCTGCCATCTGTTGGTTGCTGGCAGGCTGTTGATACGCGGCACCTGCCACTCTGGTCGGCGTCCGTGCCGCCCCGGTCATATGCGCCTGGGTGATCCCATGCTGGCCGTACGGAGAATTCATTGGCACTTCGACCTTCTTGCCCGGCAGCACATTCATCGCCTGCTGACCCATCACGACGTGTCCAGACGAGGTCGTGAATACTGGCATTAGACTGATGGACTTCTCCTGTCCACCGACGTCATCCCACGAGATCCAAACGCTATACGACGCTCCGAGTTTCGATTTGCCGAAATGCGTTGTGAACTGTTCAGGGGTAAACACATACTTGCGTGATGGGGTCTGGGTCGTTTGTGACTTGTCCGTATCGTCGTAGGCATACACAACAAGTTGGCCTTCCACCGGGACTGCTTCGTTCCTCGGGTTGTAGAAGAAAAAGCGACCACCAAAGCCTCGTGTCGCCTTGCCATTGGGTTGCGTCATCACATCAGGCACCCAGATCGTCGCCATGCGTGCAGGCGTCTGAAAGGCACTCTCGGTGATCTCGGGGTCCTTCGAGGACCACGGCAACTTATCGCTCCAGTCAGTCATGGACTTGCATCCCGACAAACTGAGCGTGATCATGCACGCGACGATCATCTTGGTACGAGCCACAGTAAAGTACCTCATCGAGTCATCGGTCATCGGAATTCGTGTCCGTGGGTTTTGGATTCGCAATGCTGAAACTACCAACTGCGCTGCCGAGTCGCCGTTGGCGCTGAGGCTGGCGGCGGCCCATGGGACGTCGCCTGAAACTGCACGCGCTGAACCGTCGGGATCACCTGCTGCGGCCGGTCATCGAGTCGCCCCCGTGGCAGCTCAACGGACGTCGCTGGTGGTAATCGTCTGGCGGGCCCGAATTGAGACGCACGGTAGTCCACCTGATCGACGGGCGTGGGCGGCACAGGTACGGGCGAGCCTTCGGTGGGCAACGGACGCAAGCCCTCGTCATTGATCACGGGTTCTCCGTAATGGTGTTGGTGCCCCCCGTTCTGAGGCATCACGCCAAACGGATCCATGTCGGGGAAGATCACCGGAATGTCAGATTCACAGAACAAACATCCGTTGCTCATCAGACCAACCTCGCCGTGCAGTGACGCCACGTCGCCCAGGCACCACGTTATTCGCTGCGATTCCATCATTTTGATAGTCTCGTAGTCTGCGTCGTCCGCGATAATGTACGGAGTCATGATGATCAGCAACTCGGTCTTTTTGGTCAGGTTCGACTCGTAGCGAAACAAGTTCCCCAACAACGGCACGTCGCCGAGAAGCGGGACCTGATTTTCGACCCTCTCCTTAAAGGAAGTCATCAGCCCGGCGAAGACGACGGTTTGACCGCTTTTGGCACTAATCGTCGTCTGGGCGGTTGTGCGTTCAATGGGTGGCGAAATGATGGGATCGCCGTTCGAGTCCGTTCCGACAAAGGTGCCGTCCGTGATCGATCCCAACGCGGAACGCGTGGCATCAATATCCATTACAATTACACCGTCGTCGTTGATCAACGGTTGAACGCGCAGGATCAGGCCGGTCTCCACATCCACTACATTTTGCTGGACGATGCCCTGCGTGGTTGTCGTGCCGTTAATTCGAGCCACGTCAGCCCCCACCTGCACAAACGCCTGCTGGTTGTTCAACGCCATGATTTGTGGGCGACTGAGGACCTGAAGCCGGCCTTCCTTCTCCATGGCACGGACAAGAAGATTAATTGATTCGCTGGCGGCCGAGAGCACCAAGCCGCCAAAGCCGACCCCTGAAAGCTGGCTGGTGCGCCCCAGGCCCAGTGCGGATATTGCCTGGCCCGCCAAACGACCGGGCCCCTGGTCGGTGTCCGTATTTGGCAGTCCAGGTGTACCCATCGTTAAGTTCTGATTCTCATCCAGAAAGTTGAAACCGGGAGTCCGTGCCGTGCCTGCCAACCCTCGATCGAACAGCAGAGAATCCTGCAACCCCAGTTCAACTCCAAACTCAAACGCATCCGCCAGGTCGACTTCGGCAATCAGGACCTGCACCATCACCATGGGAGGCCGAAAGTCCAGCTCCTTGATGACCTGCATGATCTCTTCGTAGTACTCTGGCGTGGCACTGACAATCAAACTGTTCGTCACGATTTCCGGCACCACGATCACTTCACGTTCGATCTGCTCGTACGGGCTGATCGCTTGATTGAACAACAACTGCTGCTGGATTAGATCGCGCTGACTGGTCAGAAACGTGGTGATCGAATTGGCCACGTCCAAGGCCGGCGCATTCTTCAGGCGGACCACGCTCAATCTGCGAGTGGCAATGTCGTCTTCGTCCAACCGCAACAATAAGGTTTCCACCACGGCAAGGTCGCTGGACGAGCCCGACGCGATGATGCTGTTGGTGCGAATATCGACGGCGAACGTCAATGGAACCAGCGAACCCTCGCCCGCGGTTTGCACGGCCTGCGTTTGCTGTTGGAACCCAAAAATACCCTGGGCGTTGCCCTGGCCAGCGGTTACTTGCTGGCCAAACAGCGACTGCAGCATACCCGCCAGGTTTGTGGCATCGCTATTAACGACTGTGAAAACCTTAATCAATGCTTCCATATCGGGTAGCTGATCGAGTTCTTCGATCAAGGCCGCGATCAGCTCCATGCTCTCCGCGGGAGCTCGGACGAGCAACGCGTTGATGTTTGGATCGGCGGTCACCTGGACATCGTCCATGATCCCGCTGCGGAGCAGGAGACCATTCTCTTGGTCGACAACCTTGAATTCCAACGCGGAGGCTGGCCGACGAATCTGGCTTTGCGTTTCAGTGGCGCCACCGCCGCCAGGCTGCTGCTGCCCTTGACCTTGCTGCCCGGTATCACCGATTTCGCCGCGAATCGCGCCCAACAAGGCGTCGGCCAGATCCAAAGCCAGAGCATTTTTCAGACGAAAGACTTTGATCTCCGTCGATGTGCTGGCATCCTTGCCATCCTTATCGATGCTCTCAACCAACCGGCGGATTTCACCCAGATCGCGGGGGCTAGCCTGCACAATCAGCGAATTCGTCCGGTAATCTGCGATGATCTTGAGCTGAGTTCCCAACCCTAGACGCGGGTTGTCATCCTGCCCTGGTCGATTGACAAAGAATCCACGAACCGTCACTTCAGCGTCCAAGGCGGAGATGTACTTCAACGGAATGATCGTGAAGTCGCCCGTGTCCGGCTGATCCAGCTTGTCGATCAACTTGATCACCTCGTCGACGCTCTCTTTACGACCGATCAACAGAATGGCGTTCGGTTCGACCAACGCTCGGATGCTGACCTGGCCTTGGCGGGCCGAGAGAATCTCGTCATACAGTTCCGTCACCAACGTCACAGCCGCTTCGTTGTCGATATGTTTCAGGTGATGCACTTCCACAATCGGCTGCGTCTCTTTGCTTCTTTCTTCGATTTCGGCAATGATCCTCTGCACGCGTTCCACGTCACGCTTTCGACCGCGGATGATGATGATATCGAGGCCTTCCAGGAACTCGATCTGGACAGGCCCAAGCAGCCCGCCCGTCCCGTCGTCGTCCACTCCGAGCTCTTCACCCACGCCGACTGGCGCACCGGGCTGGGCTGCAGCTGGTGGCGCGGTAGCCGGGTTCGGTTGCAACGGTTGGCCGTTCTCTTGCTGAAACACTTTGGTCAGCATCTGACCGTTCCAGTCGTTTCTTCGCCGCCCGGCGCCGGCCTGCACGGCAGCCGTGATGTTACCGTCTTTGGTGTTCTGTGCCGCGCGGATCAACGATACGGCAGTTTGCACTTTGTTCGGGTCGGCGTTGCGAATCGGCACGAGTTGCAGTTCCCCTGGGGCAGCCGCCTTGGCAGTGTCGATAGCGTGCGTCAACTGACGCCAGGCCTCAGTCTGCGCTGTTCGCTCAAAGGTGATCTTGTTCGCCGCGCGGTCGATCTGTAGTACGGGTTGAAGCCCATTGACCGTTACCAGGTGAACCATGAGGAGTTCGCCATTGCGCGCCGTGCTGGTGCGAATGCGCGCCCCCAACAACTGTTGGAGCCCGCCTTCGAATTCTCGCCAGGAGGTGTGCATGAGTTGATACGACATGGCTCGGACTGGTGCCGCG